>QHYL01000292.1 GCA_003224105.1 Acidobacteriota bacterium
CACTCGCTTCCACCGCGGAGATGGTGCAGCCCGGAGTGTTCGAAGTTGAATACGGTCTCGAAGCGGCCCACGGGCATCAGAACATCAACGGCCTCTTGAAGTGGGGCGCGGTCAAGAACCTCGAACTGTGGTTCCTGAACAATCCGATCGAGAAGGACGCCGGAACCGCGGGACTCGGCGATTCCGGCGCAGGCTTCAAATTCAAATTGTTCCCGCAGAAGAGCGCACGCCCGACGCTGTCATTTCTCTACGTCGCTACGATTCCGACGGCAAGGCCGCAACTCGGTGCTGGAGCCATGCAACACCTGGCGCAACTTCTGGTTAGCAAGGATTTTGGCAAGCATCATTTTGACGCCAACGAAGGCGTTCAGTTTGTTGGCAGGCCGGGCAGCTCTGGTTTTGACCGCCACTACTTCACCGCGCTTTCCTATTCGCATCCCCTCACGAAGAAGTGGGCGTACACGGCGGAAATTGCGGGATTCAGCAGGGCAAACGCCGCAAACCCCGCCACGATGACCATCCTCGTCGCGCCGACCTACAGCCCTTCTTCCCGCCTGGTCTTCGACGGTGGCGCTTACGTCGCGGCGTACGGCAATCTTCCGCGCGTTACATTTTTTCTGGGGCTCACCTATTCCGTTGCCGACCTCTACCACCGGCATCGCGTTTCCGGAAACCAGTGAACCACTCTCGAGGCGTCAAGTCCTAATGCGAAGGCGGCTTTGAAGGCGCCGGTTGGGTGGCTGAAGATGCCCCTGCCACTGCGGGCTTCGCAAAATGCGACTCATCTATCTTCGGATTGATTTCGACTTTCTCCACTGTGAGTGTTTGCCGGTATTCCGTGCCGGGGCTGCCTTGATCAATTTTGAACGGAAACTTCAAGCCTTGAACGTCGTGGTAGTCAGAAAGTGCACACTCCCAGGGCAGGTCCTGATCTTGCAGGCGGCGGATGCCTTCCCATTTCGTCGTCAGAAACGTCCCGCTGTCGATGAGATAAGAGCGCACCTCTCCGCTCTTGCTGGTAATCTTCAGACGGTAGACGGTCTTGCCTTCCGACTCTTCTTTTCCAACGAGTTCCAATTTCGAACCTTTGGCCTTGTAATCTACGAGCGGCCCGTCTGTGTCCGACTCCTCGGGCATTCCTTTCAATTCCTCTGCGGACATTTCTGTAACGCCCTTGTTCTCCATAAAGGGATTCACTGTCCATCCAGCGGACTTGCCATCGTAAACGCGCAGGACCTTCTGCCCTTCCACGCTGATCTCTGAATACAGTTTGTGGGGACGCTTCAATTCCAGGACTAGGGCTCCTTCAACGCCCTGCGCATTAAACGTACCCGTGATGCGTTCGGATTGCACCGCCTTGATCTTCTCGGTTCCGCCGCGCGCCTCAATGGCTTTCTTTACGATTTCATCCAGCGTCTGCGCCGGCGCGGAACGCAACGGCAAAACACACAAGAAAGCTGCAAACAGGAGTTTTGTCTTCATGAAAGGTCCGTTGGCTGTATTTGGCGGCTGAGGACCACGCAGCCTTCATCCTAAAAGCTGGCGTGCCTCCGGTCAAATCTCTTTCGGAGGCTGCCCAGGCAGGCGATTCCGTACATTCATGGCCGTGAAATAATTTTCTCTTAAGCTCGGTTGCGGGTACATTTAGAGCCGCGCGAAACGTGCAGCTTTTTGACAAGGTGGATTCATGACACTTCGATTTCTTGCGGGACTCTTGTTCTTGGCGCTCTTTTTTTCAGGAACCAATCAAGCCCAGCGGGAACCCGCTGGAGAAGGCCGCCCCATCACGCCCGCAGGCACGCTGGTGATGGACGCCGCAACGCGCCTGGCCGCTGTGGGCGCCATGCCCATGAACATGCTGCGCAGCCCGGATAAGCTGGGCCGCGACGACGGCAAGGGCCGCTATCTGCTCGTTGTGAACAGCGGCTATGGCGTCCAGTTCAGCGATGACACGAACGACGCGCAGCAATCCATCGCTGTCATTGATTTGAACGCCAGCCCCGAGCCTGTGGTGATCCAAAACGTTTATTTCCCCAGTCCCCAAAGCGCCAATGTGGGCATTGCTTTTGCGTCTGCCCCCGCCGCCGATGGAACTTTCTCGCTGTACGTTTCAGGCGGATTCGAAAACAAAGTCTGGATCTTCCGCTTTGACCCCAAAGCGCCCGCTCCTATCCAGCCCGCGTCGCCCGGCCCGGACACGAAAATCACCGCGCCCTCCTTTGCCGTGAGCAACGCCGGCGAAGTTTCCCCAAAGGATTACAACAAAGGCAAAGCCGCGCTGTATCCCACGGGCATTGCGGTTACGCGTGATGGCGCCACGCTTGTTGCCGCCAACAACCTAGGCGACAGCGTCACGATTGTCCGCCATCTGACTAGCTCGCGCCAAATGCAGCGCCTCGATTTACATCACCAGGGAAAGACCAACGAGAACATTTATCCCTACGGCGTCGTCGTGCTCGAAACCGGAAAGAAAGCACGCGCTTATGTTTCCTGCTGGAATGATTCCTCGGTCGCAGTGATTTCGCTCAACGGCAAAGCCGCGGTCCAAAAGTACATTGAAGTAGACCGCCATCCCACCGCCATGCTTGTGAACGCCGAAGGCACGCGCCTGTTTGTGGCTAATTCGAACGCAGACAGCGTCTCCGTCATTGACACCGGCGCCGACCAGGAGATCGAACGAATTGATGTGCGGTTAGCAGAGAACGCGCTAGTAGGCGCCAGTCCGGAAGGCATCGCCGTCAGCGAAGATGAAAAGACTTTGTATGTCGCGAACGCCCATAGCAACGCAGTGGCGGTCGTGTCGCTTTCCGAAAAATCTCACGGCGTAAAATCCTCATCGAAAAATGAGCAAACCGCAAAATCAAAAATCCTTGGCTTCATTCCCACCGGACAATATCCTTCCGCCGTTGCCGTAGCCGATGGGAAGCTTTTTATCGGAAATGGCAAAGGAACGGGATTCGAACCGTCCTCGACGCGCGTCAGTAACTCCGGCTTCACGCCTAATCCGCCGAATGCTGCGTTTCCTGCCAAGCCTGAGAAAAACAGTCAGGGCGGCCAGTACAGCGGCTCGATCGTTTCCGGAAACATCAGCATGGTCGCACTTCCCGACGATCCCACGCTGGCGCACTACACGCAGCAAACGATGCAGAACGACGGCCTCCTGGACTTCGCGCCGCCAAAACTCTTTGCCGGCGAAAGCCCCATCAAGCACGTTGTTTACATCATCAAGGAAAACCGCACCTACGATCAGGTGTTTGGAGACGTGAAAACTTCCGGTGACGGCCATCCCGCCGATGGCGAGCCGGCCCTTGCGATTTTTGGCAATAGCGAAACGGCACGGCGCCCCAATGGCGCGGCGCAGGTAATTACTCCCAATCATCACGCGCTCGCGCAGCGCTTCGGGCTCTTTGACCGCTTCTTCGTCAACTCCGAAGCCAGCCCCGACGGCCACAACTGGTCCACCGCCGCTTTCTCCACCGACTACGTGGACAAAAGTTTTCGGTGGAACTACTCCGATCGCGGCCGCACCTACGACTTCGAAGGCTACAATCGCCTACCCGATTACGAACCTCCCAGCGAATTGCAATTCGACAAATTCCACGGCGACGCGCTCGCGGCGTTAACTGATTTGCTCGAAAAGCATCTTCCTTATCGCCAGGGATTCCTGGATCTGGGCGAGCCGAAAACTCTTTATCTCTGGGATGCCGCCGCGCGCGCCGGATTGACCTACCGGAATTACGGCGAATTTGTCACCGTGATTTCCGCAAACGACGTCGAGGCTGCCAAACAGAAGCGCCACAAAGAGTATCCCGACATCTCCAATGCCGTTCGCGACATTCCCAACAAGGCTTCGCTCGCAGACCATCACAGTCCCAGTTTCCGGAGCTTCGACCTCACCGCTCCCGACAGCGTGACGGTGGATTGCTACAGGGCGTCGCTCGCTTCGCCGCAAACTGCAGACGCTGCCGTGACGCAGGACAATGCGAACGCCAACTGCCGGGGCAACTCCCGCTTTGGCGAATGGCTGGCAGAATTCAAGCAATTCGTCGCCCAGCGCGAAGCCGGCAAACCGGATCCCATGCCTGCGCTCACGGTGATGCGTTTTCCCAACGATCACACCACGGGAATCAAGAAGGGCTTCCCCACGCCGCAATTCATGGTTGCGGATAACGACTACGCCGTCGGCCGCCTGGTCGAAGCGATTTCCTCCAGCGTCTATTGGAAGGACACCGCGATTTTCATTGTCGAAGATGACGCGCAGTCGGGCCCGGACCATGTGGACTCGCACCGCTCCGTCGGCCTGGTTATCAGCGCGTACAACAAGCCCGGCGCGCTCATTCACAAATTTCACAACACCGTAAGCATGATTCGCACCATCGAATTGCTCCTCGGCATCGCCCCCATGAATCAGCTCGACGCTTCCGCCATCCCCATGGACATTTTTCAGGACAAGCCGGACTTGACTCCCTACAAAGCGGCGCTACCGACCATCGCTGCCGACAACTTTATGGGCGGCAAACCAAAGGACAAAGCCGCCGCCGAATGGATGAAGAAAACGCAGCAGCAGGATTTCGCGCATGAGGACATGGCTGATCCGCAAACGCTGAACGCCATCATTTGGTTTGCTTGCCGTGGAGGCGGTTCGAGCATGCCGCAATCTGCTACGTTGCCGGCTTACCAGGCCATGCGCCTCGGCATCGCCGAAAGCGAGGAAGCCACCGTAGGCCGTAAGAAAAAAGACGACGATGATTGATGAAAACTCCGGCTACTGAAATTGCGTGAGGCTGAGCACGTTTCCATCAGGGTCTTTGAACCACGCAACTTTAGCTCCGCTCGGCGAAGACCAAATTCCCTGCTCGTCCTGACCCTTCATCCCATATTGTTCAAAACGAACACCCTGTCCTTGAAGACTCGTGACTTCTCTCTTTATGTCCGAAACTTCCCACCCCGCAATCGTGAATTGCTGTGGCTGAAATTCCGGCACCAGCGCGACTCGCACCATAATCCCTTTGGCATCCATCACGAGAGCGAAATGATCTTCACTTACGAAACGCAGGCCCAATAACCCCTCATAAAACGCTCGCGCCCTCTTCGCATCCTTAGTTGGCACAAAAGCTATGATCTTGGAAAACGAGAGCATGGAACTCCTCCCTAGACCGCAGTAACGAAATTTCCATCCCTGGCCACGTACCCGTACGCCATCCGCGGCGTGTTGAACGCGAAACCGGGATTGCCGTGGCGATCGAGAAGAATCAATCCGCCGTGGCCATGCGTGCGTTTCGCAAGGAGATGCACCACTTC
>QHYL01000293.1:0-5760 GCA_003224105.1 Acidobacteriota bacterium
AGCGCGCCTGAGCCGCCCAGTAACTGTTGCCAACAGAACCGCATCTATGTAACATAAAAATATGATATTGCGCGGCCGGAAGAACGACGCATTGTGCATCTGTTGTATGTGCTGTCTGCGTATGTCTTCTGGCGCGGGGAGGCTGAGTACTTAAGAAGTTCACCAAGCCTCAGGTTTTGAAGCCCACCGCCGGAAGGAATGGCTGGTGGGTTTTTTATTTTCGACTTTTTGTTGCTGCACGCTTCAACGAGTTTCATAGCTAGGGACCAAAAAGGAGAAGGGAAATGTCAGAATACAAACACCCCGAAGTTCTGGTTTCCACCGATTGGGCGGCGCAGAATCTGAACGCCCCCAAGACGCGTTTCGTAGAAGTTGACGTGGACACCACCGCCTACGACCAGGGCCACCTCCCTGGCGCTGTGGGCTGGAATTGGCAAACGCAGCTTCAGGACGGCATCCGCCGGGATTTGATTGATAAGCCGGCCATCGAGAAGCTTCTCGGCGCTTCCGGCATCTCGAACGACACCGCCATCATTCTTTACGGCGACAACAACAACTGGTTCGCGGCGTACGCTTTTTGGCAGCTCAAGCTCTACGGCCACAAAGACGTGCGGCTTATCAACGGCGGCCGCAAGAAATGGCTTGAGGAGAAGCGTCCGGTTACCAAGGACACTCCCGCCATCGGCCCAACCACGTATCGCGTTTCTGCCACCGATGCATCCATTCGCGCGTTCAAGGAAGATGTCTCCGCCGTTGTGGACGGCCGCAAGCCCGGCCAGCTCGTTGATGTTCGTTCCGCCGATGAATTCACCGGCAAGATCATCGCGCCTCCGGGCATGACGGAAACCGCGCAGCGCGCCGGGCACATTCCGCAAGCGGCGAACATTCCCTGGGCGCAGGCTGCCAGCGAGGACGGTACCTTCAAATCGTTCGACGATTTGAAGAAGCTCTACGAAGCTAAGGGCATCAACGGCAAGGACGAAGTCATCGCCTACTGCCGCATCGGGGAGCGCAGCTCGCACACCTGGTTTGTGCTGAAATATTTGCTGGGCTTCGAAAAAGTACGCAACTACGACGGCTCGTGGACCGAATGGGGCAACCTCGTTGGCGCTCCGATCGTGAATGAAACGCGCTCGGGGCAATCCAGTGTGGCTGCTTCCGCGCGCTAGGGACGGCGACGGGGCACGAGCTTTTTCGAGCAAATCCTGAGGCGCAAGCCGAGAACTATGTTTGCGAGCCTCGTTTGATAGATCGAGCATCAGCGAGCCAAAGCTGAGCGCTGAGTATTGGGCCGGGCTAGGGTACCGGGCGGCGGGGGCCAACTCTCCCGGCCTTCGCCGCTCCGGCGGAGAAGAAGTGAAGACTAACTTGGCCCGGAAAACGATGATGAATACCCGGCGCTTCGGTTCAGCCCTCGAGCTGAAAAATAAGGAGCACTTTCGAGCAAAGAAGCCGAGAGAAGCAACGCCAGAACAAATCGTGCTTGCAGCTTTTGCTTTGAAACTGAGAACCTGTAACTTACGATTTTTCCTTTGGCGCGGTCGCCAAGTGGTAAGGCAAGGGTCTGCAAAACCCTTAACGGCGGTTCGATTCCGCCCCGCGCCTCCAATCTTTCTTTCAGCGAAATTCTCCTCCATGACGCGCTGCCTCGCAAAGTTCTGTGGCTCTGGTGGCCGGGCATGAGTATAATCCGCGGCGGTCGGCGAGTTTCTGTCCTGTGAAGTGGCTGCCCCGCGAGTGGCCGAAAAGTTCTTTCGTGTCTTCCTCCAAAACGCAATTCGGCCTAAGACTGAAATTTAATCCGAAAACCGAAACCTGACGGCCGAAAGAGCGTCTACTGGTTTTTCAGCAGTGAGCGTACGCGCGCTTCTTCCGATATCGGCAAGGCATCGCCGTGCCCCAGGCAGGTATAGACATTAGCTTGTTGCCCCGCCGCGTTGGCAGGCGCACCAGTGGACTGATCCCGGTTCAGACAGAAGATGCCTCTTTGATTTTTCGCAAACTTCGGTGAGTTCACCCAGGCCACGTCATTGCGATTGGGAAACCGCACGATGACTTTGTTGCCTTTCACCTTTCCGCCCTTGAGGACTGACTGGACTTCCACGACTGCTTCGTGCCAGTCGGGCTCGTGTTCGGTCACGCGGGAAGGCGCGCCGTATTTGGACTTAGGCGCGTTCCACTTGTGAACATCCGTGACGCGTCCGACAACGACAAAATCCGAAGTTTTCATGCGGTCCATCAGTTCTTGGTCGCTGATCTGGTCCTTCTCTTGTCCTGACATTTTCCCGGCGCTGGTCATTGGAGCGGTTTCGGCTACGGTACCGAGCTCATGCCCAAGTTCTTTCACCGCGACGCCGGAACCAAAGATCCAGCCATCGGTGTAGAACGTGGCGCGCGTGCCTTCCTGAAATGCGGAAGCATCTTTTACTTCCACGGTGACGTTGTCACCTTTTTTCAGGGATACTGCTGCAGGCTTCTTTTCGACGGAATCGACTCTCACAACAATTGTTTGGGCTGACTTGGGCACGTCAGCAAAAGAAGTGGCCGCGAGCTGGCTGACCGTTCCAGAAAAAATGATGCTCGACTCTCCCGCGAGGGCCGCCCGGTCGGTTGCCTGCGGCGCTGCAGCTTTCGTGCAGCCGCACAGGGCCAGCCATAAGCAGGCGCCTCCGAAACTGAACTTGAGAAGCAGTGACGACATCTTCATGGTTGCCTCCTTCTTTCGCACCGTCGCGCATTTTTCTTGCGCCTCCGTGTAGGCGCGCCTCATGGCATCACCGGAACGCTAAAATAGAATGGATCGATGGAAATCGGCACCGGGTTGCCTGAGCCATCATTCAGCGTTTTCGAGTTGAAATCCGCCGCGCGCTGATAGGTCACGCCCTGAGGAAAATTCGCGAAGTTCGGCGTATTGTTGGCGCAAAAAACACCGCGAAATTCGTTGCCTACAGAAAGTAGGTAATCATAGTCGCCGAGATAGGGCAGGAATTGTCCCACCGGTTGGTCCGCGGGGACGGTTGCCAGTACGCGGTTCTGCGACGTCGTAAACGCATCGTGCGATTGCACTAGATGTGTAACCCACCGCCCTTTGCTAAGTTGCTGGTAAAGAAATCCCACCACGCCGTTGTTTGCAACTGCGAGCGCCACGTTAGTTGCATTATGAATCGTGGTGCCCGGCAAGTCTGTCTTGGACCACGTCTCGCCACGGTCCGTCGAGCTGCGCACGTGAAGGGTGTAGATGTCACCTTTGCTTCCCTTGTCGGCCCAGCTCACGTAAACCGTCCCGCTGTGGTTCGGGTCCACCGCGATCGAAAGCGTGGAACCGATGCGTTCCTGCCCTAGCGCGGCCGCGTTTGACCAGGGAATGGCAACTCGCTTCGCAGCGATGCGGCCTGGCAGTTTATCGGAGGGATCTTTCAACACTTGAAAAGGATTGGCTCCGGTCGCTGCCGCGTCATCGCGCACCACCACGACGTCGCTGGTTGCGGTCTTGCCGTTAAATTTGCGCCAGCCGAAAAAAGCCGCGTACACCGTGCCGTCGCTAGCCACTGCGGGGCGCACGGATGGTCCGTCCTGGCCGGCAGTTTTTCGCGTTTCAATGGGAATTGATTTATAAGTCGCGCCGCCGTCCACGGATACGTCGATCGTAGCGGTGCGGCCGTTTGCTTGATTGAAATCATTTACGCCAACGTAGATGCGGTCGCCGCTGGCGACGCCGAGCGCGCGAACGAATGGCTGGTCCACATTGCCGCGCGTGGATTGCACGTTCATCGTAGTGCTCAGCGATACGTCGTTGGATTCGGATTCATCGAGCGTGATCGCCGAAGCGCAGGCCAGCGTACCCGCGTGCAGGTCGCCGCGCGGATGATTCTCGCCGGTGGCCATGGCGTGGGTAATGTCGCAAGTCATGCGCTGAACGGGCGTGATCGCGTTGAGCACCCACGTTTTTCCGCCATCTTGAGAAACGTAGAGTGGCGCGTTGCCGGTCATCGAAAAGGGATTGGGCGTGAATGCGGATGCGACCATCACCTGTGGATTCTGGTTCTGGATTGCCAGGAACGGCTCGCTATCCTGATTGCTTTCGCCGCTCAGGCTGGCGGGAATCAGATCAACGACTTTTATGGACGGCGGATCGGGGGACTGCCCCCGGGCCAGGAATCCCGCCGTTATTGTCAGGAAAACAGGGGTTAAGAGAACAGCGAGCGTAGGCAGCAAAAGCGCGAAGCGAGTTGAAGACAGAAAGCGAAGCCGGGACGAAGCGACGGCTTTCATGAGCATGGTCTCTCCTGTAGTGGTTTCCCCCGCCGGGCCGCACGTCCGCCCGCGTAGGGTACGCCTGCAGGTGAGCCGGGTTCCGCATGCCAGGCATACTGTCGTGCTGTACGTTGAAGCTGAACCGTAACATAAACATACACCGGAGAGCTGCCATTCACAATGGGACGCATGGTTCGGCACCTTACATTCGTTAGAACGGAAGGCGTTCGGGAACTTGCAGGGAGTGGCGGGCCAGCAGAGGTGACCCACCCACCCCCGGGCAACCATGCAAAAGCATGAAAAGAAAAGGGTTGCGGGGGGAGCATGCTGCAACTGCTTGAAAATAAAGGGGCAAATTTGCAACCACGAGCGCGGGAACTTGGAAGTGGCGAGTGACTCGTGGCGAGAGAAGGAAGAGAAGCAGAGGATGAAATGGAGGAGGGGGGAGGGGGTCGCAAGTGTGGCAAACACAAGACTTACGGGAGCGCGTTTTGGGATCTGTGGCAATGATTGGAGTTACGGGGGAATTTTCGGAAGTGTGGCAAATACAAGACTTAGCGACATTTTGGAGGAAGGCAGGGGTCGCGGAAGGAGGGGTGAGAAGTGCTGCGGGGCGGACGCGCATGGGGTTCAGCTCGGCAGGCTATGGACAGAGCCGTGTCCGAGTCGCTGGAACCCAGTATACTACATTTTTACTATTTGTCAAGCGATAAATAAGTCGTGCAGATGCAAGAAGTTAGAGAGGCGAAATCCTTGCCTTGTAGTGACACTTAGCGCGTAGTCGTTAAGTCGTTCGGATGCTGTGGATTAGAAGCGAGAAGGAGAGAGTCAAAACCCGCAGTCTTAAAATCGAAGGCTGCGGCACCCCGATTCGTCCCGGCGCTCGGTCTATGCTCCACCCGCCCGTTGTGCGAGGCCAGTTCCCCTTCAAGAACTAATTTCTTCACATGTTCCAGTCCCCGAGTTCCCGAGTTCCCGAGTTCCCTCGTAGATTCCGTCCCCAGATTCCCCTGGATTCCCGTACCGCGGGCCTCATTTATCGTTTTCTCTCTCGATCTCCGCTAGAAAACCCTGCACATCGAACGGAAGCTCTTGCTGAGGCACACCTACGGACATTCTCTTCATGGGAAAGGTCGCGGCTACGCGAAACACCGTATCGGCGAGTTCGCCATTCCGTAACCAAGGCGAGAGCAGCATGCCCATTGTCCCGGCCAACATCAGCAGCATCCAAACGCGATACAAGACTGCTTGCAAATCGGCACCAGGGCTGCAAATACGCTCAAAGGCATGCATGTCTGTCGCGGTCGATTGGCCCGAGGGGTTGGCTCCCCGCATTGTCCACATGCTCCGCAGATCGGCGGGGGCAACAGCCGGTACAGGCTCATTACTGGCAAACCAAGAAAGCAAGTCCATTGTAGCCCCCCGAGGGTCTCATATTGTCCGGGTTGTTCGCGCTCTCATAATCCACAATCCAATTGCAATCGCTGCCAAGAACACAGCCCAAAA
>QHYL01000293.1:5765-9642 GCA_003224105.1 Acidobacteriota bacterium
CAATCCCAACAAATGAAATTCCGCCGACAATGAAGAGCACAATCCCGAGCAGTATGCCTTTTGTGATCCACACGGTTTGCCTCCTTCGAGATGGGATCGGGAGGATGATACATCAGAAGGTTCATTCCAGGTTGGCGATGATGAGCGCTGTCGGGGCTAGCGGCGGATGCTGAGTTCTGCGACTTCGGGCTCGTAGCCTTCTTCCTGGATGGTTTTCTTGGCGACGGAGCGCAGGGTTTGTTCGTCCGCGTCTTTCGGCGCCTTGCAATGACGCCGAATCACTTCTTCTCCGGTGACGATCCGCACGAGCCAGTTGGATTTCGCCGGATCCCAGGAAACTTCCACTCGGTCGGCACGCATAGCTTTCCTCCATGCCAGTTGCAGTGGATTCTACTCCTTGGAGGGCCTTCGCGAAACCCTGCGGTAATGCGGCCGAGGGGAAAGTTTCTTGCGCGCAGTTTTCGTCAAAAGGAATCAGGGAACTTGGATGCTGGAGGCAATAGCAGGCGCAATAGACTGGTAATGCTTGAGATTCCAAGTATAGATGGCCTGAGCCTTGTGCTTGGCGGCACAGGCCAGGAGTAGAGCGTCATAAATACGGCCGCCAGTGAGACCACGCGTGGAAGCATCCCGGATAGTGCCGACAAATTCCTCCGGGGACAAAGAAACCAGAGTCAGCCGAAGCCGGACTTCCTCAACAAACAGCAGTACTTGTTCGGGCGGAATCATCGGCTTGATGGGCAATGACGTCATGACGGCGTAGACTTCCGCCAGAGAATGAATGCCGCAGGCCGAGTTCTTTTTATCAGCCGCGGCCAGGCGCTTGATGCTGGGCGCGTGGTGAACATGGCCACTCCAAAACGCAGCGACCAAAACGGAAGTGTCGAAAAAGTCCCTCATTGACTTTATTCTGTCACCTGACGAAGGCGGTTCTCGCGTTCGCGATCGATAAGGTCGGCGATTGAGGTGTCCGCGGACTCTCCCTGATAAACCCAGATGCCGAGTTCCTTCTTGAGGGTGACTTTCTGGCGAATCGGACGCAGCCTGATGCTCTCGCCTTCCGTATCCAGTTGCAGGGTATCCCCCGGAGCAAGCTGTAATCGGTCCCGAAGAGGCTTGGGAAGAACCACACGCCCTGCTTTGTCGAGTGTGACTTTGCCAATCATAGTGCCATCATGGCACGGCAAATGCCATTTGTAAATGGTATTTGGGCTCGCGGGCGGGGCCCTTCAAAGCTCAGGGTAAACAGGCCCCGCCCGTACAGATTTTGCGTGAGAGGACCCCGTCGGTAGCCGGCCCGCCGACGGTCAGTCGCTTTGACAGGTGGACGCTGAGTCTCTAAACTCACGGATATGGTAGTTCATCTGAAACCCGAAACCGAGTCTCGTCTCCAGGAGCTTGCCGCGAGCACCGGCCGTGCGCCGGATGAGCTTGTGGAGGACGCCATGGCTGGCTATTTGGCCGAGCTGGGGCAGCTGCGCGCCACCTTGGACGGCCGCTATGATGAGATCAAGAGCGGCCGCGTCAAGCCGATCGACGGTGAAGCAGCCTTTGACACCCTCCGCAGCAAAAGGAAAGACCGCCGGGGTTCATGAATGGCTTTGTTTTTCATCCAGATGCGGTCGCAGACCTGAAGGAAATCTGGGAATTCATTGCCGCCGACAATCCAGTCGCCGCTGACCGCGTACTGGAAGAAATCCATGAAGCGATTCGCTCACTCGTCCCTTTCCCACAACAAGGACATCGCCGTTCCGATTTGAGTTCGCGGCCACTGCGTTTTTGTCCTCTGCGGGATTATCTGATCGCGTACGCACCCGATGAAACGCCTCTTGTTGTGCTGGCGATACTGCACGGCCGCCGCAATCCTCGGGTTATTGCCGCGCTCTTGCGCGGGCGGGAGTGAGAGAGTCACAGCGAAGTAAAATCGCCACCGCAAGACATGAAGAGCCGGGCTGAAGAATGTGGGTGATGACTCACTTTTTGCACGGTACGAGCACAACATATTGTGGAGGGCCAAACGCCTCTTTCAATTTGTGGTGGCAAAAACGAGTTCTCACACGGACTCTGAAGCCCGGTTTCCAGAAGAGCAAGACGCGGGCTGGAAGCCAATACTGTAGATGGCTACGTGAAACCTACCTGCGACAGGCTGGTCGCGGCCACGAGGCAGCGTGGAACGGCAAAGGCGCAGATCGGGAGATTCAGCCCGCCAAATCCGCGGAATGGAGAAGAGTTGGCGCTCCCGGCAAGCTTTGGGCTGACCGAGCGAGCGGGCGACTTGTGAGTAAGTGCGGGTACCCCCGCGCGGGATGCGCTGCAATTCCTTCCACACGCGGCGCTGAAACGCCGTGGCTTGCAGATCGAGCGGAAGCTCGAGATGCGGCGGACGTCCCTCAATGCGCTGCAGAACTTCCTTCACCCAACGCTCGAAGCCGTTCGAGGCGGCGGCGATTTCCGCGCGCGGATATTCGCCGCGCAGCTCCGCGACGAGTTTGCTTTCCTCGTCACCGAGATAGACGGCCGAAACGCCGCGTTCCGTGGCGGCAACAAGAACTTTTCCGAGCCGCGATTTGGCGATGGTGTAGCCGAGCCTCATGCCGAGGCCTCCCTTGCGATACGTCGCGGGCGTCATGCCCAGTTGCGCGTTGCTGCGTTCGTAGACGCGGCTGGACGATCCGTAGCCGGTTTCATACAGCGCGTCGGTGATGTTTTTGCCCGCGCGCATCAGCGCCTTGAAGCGTTTGAGGCGAAGCGCTTCAGCAAGCTCGCGGGGCTTCAGCCCGGTAACCTGCAGAAAGGCGCGGCGCAACGTGGATTGCGTGGCGCCGAGCGTTTGGGCCAGCTGGCGCAGCGTCAGGCTTTCTTCGGTGGATTGCGCGAGCAGGTCCGCGGCGCGCTGCACGAGCGCGACGGGCCCGGAAATTTCGTTGGGGCGGCAGCGCAGGCAGGGCCGGTAGCCTTGCTGCTCCGCTTCTTCCCCGGTGCGAAAGAAAGTGACGTTGCGGCGCAGGGGCCGGCGCGCGGGGCACGACGGGCGGCAATAGATGTGCGTCGAGCGCACGGCAAGTACGAAGGTGCCGTCGGCGCGAGAATCGCGCGCCCGCGTAGCGCGCCAGTAGCGCGCGGCAGCGTGCGGCGTGATGGCTGGCGAGAGATTCCTTTGTGTGTGTGTCATGTTCGTGGTCCAGTACATGAACACAAGATAGAACCAGCGGAAAAACCATTCTATCCGGAAAAGCGCGGCAAAGTGAGCTGTTGATTTTCGTCCTGGCCATTTTCGAGCATAATCAGGCTGAGGTAGTCAGGTGAAGTGGGGCAAGAGGTTCGGACGCATTGGTTTTGTCATCGGCTTCATGGGCCCAGTCTTGTTCTATGTAAGTCCATCTTCGTTCTATACATACGAGTCGCATATCGTTTGCCCATGGTGCCCTTACGTGGACATTTTTAGCACCAATGCCTTAACTTGGATAAGGGTCGGCCTAGTGTCCGGATTATTGTCCGGTTTGCTGCTGGGGCTTGTGGGATTTTTGGCTGGCTACACGGTTTCGAGAGTCAACCATGTAAAGTCATCGCGAGGACGCGGCAATCAGACTTCACCAGGAGCAGGAACTGGCTCCTGAACGTGTTCCTTGGGATGATGCGGAGCGGTAATGACCAGAACGACCGCAGTAAGAATCACGATTGTGGCGGCAACCGTGCGCAGAGAAATGGTTTCGCCAGCGAAGAGCCAGCCGAGGAGCAACGCCACCACGGGATTCACGAGCGCGTAGGTGGCCACGCGCGCGGCGGTGCTTTTCTTGAGAATGTAAAGGTACGAGGTGAAGCCGATGCCTGAACCAAATACGACCAGGTACGCAAGCGCAACCCAGGAGCGCCCGGA
>QHYL01000294.1 GCA_003224105.1 Acidobacteriota bacterium
GAAGCGCCCCCTACAGTCTAGGCTTATAATTGGGCGCTATGGACAACAAGCAAATCGCACGCATTCTCCGCGACACGGCGCAGTTGCTCGAAATTGATGGAGCGATTATTGGCCGCTACCGGAGTTATGAGAAGGCCGCGGAACTGATTGACAGCTTGCCGGAATCGGTCGAACAGCTGGTCAAGGAACCGGAAAAGCTCGAAGAACTGCCGGGCATCGGCGAGCGCATGGTCGAGCACCTGCAAGAAATCGTAAAGACCGGCGATTATTCGCTGCGAAAGAAACTGCTGAAAAAATATCCGGCAACGATTCTGGACGTGCTGCAACTGCAATCGCTGGGGCCAAAGAAAGTGGCGTTCCTTTGGTCGAATTTCAAGGCGGCCACCGTAGCGGACGTCGAGAGGCTGGCAAGAGAGCAAAAGCTGCGAGACGTGCCCGGGTTTGGGGAGAAAAGCGAACAAAATATTTAAAAAGCCGTGGAAGTCTTCAAGAAATCCACGGGACGGTTTCTGATTAACACCGCGGAAGACGCGGCGCTGGCGCTTGCCGGGCACATCAAGAAGGCGGGCAAGGCGGTGGACTCGGTCACGCCAGCCGGTTCTTTGCGGCGCGGCAAGGAAACCGTTGGGGATTTGGATTTGCTGGTGACGCTGGCGGACGGATTCACGTCGCAGAAACATGTGGACGCTCTGGCCGAGCACATCCTGAGATTCCCGGACATCGATCAGAAGCTGGCACATGGAGAGAACAAGGTCAGCTTCACACTGACAAATGGATTGCAGGTGGACGTGCGGCTGCTGGAAAAAGAAAATTTCGGCGCGGCGCTGATGTATTTCACAGGGTCGAAAGAGCACAACGTGGCGCTGCGCGGGCGCGCGAACGAGATGGGGCTTACGCTCAATGAATATGCGCTAGCGACTTTGAAGGGCGAAAAGCGCGTGGGCGGGCGCACGGAAGAAGAAATCTACGCGAAGCTGAAGCTGGATTTTGTCCCGCCGGAGCTGCGCGAAAACACGGGCGAAATCGCTGCTGCGGAGCAGCATAAACTGCCGCTCCTGGTGGCGTTGAAGGACATTAAGGGCGATTTGCAGATGCACTCGACGGCGAGCGACGGCAAAAACTCGATTGAAGAAATGGCGGAAGCCGCGCGGAAGCTGGGCCACGAATACATCGCGATTACCGATCACTCGAAAGCGGTGACCGTGGCAAACGGGCTGGACGAAAAGCGCGCGGTGGCGCATATCAAGAAGATTCATTCGCTGAGCGAAGAGGAGTTGGGGATTCGTGTCCTGGCGGGCGCGGAAGTGGACATTCTCAAGGATGGCGAGCTGGATTACTCCGACGAAATTCTCGCTCAGCTTGATGTGGTAGTTTGCTCCGTGCATTCCTACTTCAACCTCGACCGGGCAGCGATGACTGAGCGCATTCTCGCGGCCATCGAAAATCCTTATACGCAAATCATCGCGCATCCCACGGGACGGCTGCTCCTGCGGCGCGACGCCTTCGACTATGACATGGAGAAAGTGCTGGATGCTTGCGCGAAACACGGCGTAGCCATGGAATGCAACTCGTATCCCGACCGGCTAGATTTGAAAGATGTGTATTTGCGGATGTGCAAGGAACGTGGTGTGAAAGTGGTGATTTCCACCGACGCGCACACGACGACGAATCTTTCGTTCATCCGCTACGGCGTGACCCTGGCGCGGCGCGGCTGGCTGGAGAAAAAAAACGTCATCAATACCCTGCCCACCGATGAATTTCTGGCCGCGCTGCGCGCCAAGCCGGGAGCGGGAAAGCACAGCACGGCAACACCCAGAAAAGCCGCCGCCCGCCATTAAGTAAACTCTCCGCGCAATACTTCGCTATTGGAGATTAGGAGCCAGCTAGCGGAGCGGAGACGTGCTCGTGGACGACGATCCAGCCCTTGGCGCGCTTTTCGAAAACCATGGTCCAGCGCGCGTCGAGGTGCGTCGTCGCGCCTTGCTTGCTCGTGATGTCCGCACCAAACGTAAACGTGGCCCAGGCAAACTTTCCGCTCGAATGCACGCGCAGATCGTCATTCATTTTGGCTTTGAGGCTGCTGTTGGGCTCGAAGAGACCCTTCTGCGCACCCGCACGATACTCGGCCCAGTTGTCGTACTTCAGAGGGGCAAGATCGAAATAGGTAAGGTCCTCATCGGGCGCGTAATACGGCTCGATCTTTGCGAAGTCGAACGTTTCCCAGGAGGCCACAATCTTCGGGACCAGGGCGCGCAACTCTTGCTCGCTCTGTTGCCCACGTAGCTGGGTGGCCAGGAAACCAGCAATGCCCGCGCCCGCCAAACAAAACGCAACCAAGAGTTTCTTCATAGCTTCTCCTTATTTTGTAACTTAAGTTTGGGATCCCGACGCCAGATTTTGCGGCTATGATAGGCCTCAAGGGCAGTTCCGGCAACCTGGTAATGGTTCCGATGGATGGAAACCTTGGCTTGGGGCAAGGGAACATTTTGTTTCCTGACTGCGTATCATTTGTCAGAACGCCTTATTTCGGAGGAACAACCGATGAGAGCTCTATTGCGCCCGGGGAACGTCTATCGCGTGGGAATCGCCTGCGCCGCCCTGCTGGGTGCTTCGTTTGCGGCACCGCAGGTTCGCGCGGAGGAGATTACGAAGTCCTTCACTGTGGCCGGACGAGCCAACGTGCACGTGGAAACCAACGACGGCAGCGTCCGGGTGACTTCGGGAGACTCGAAACAGGTGGAATTCCGCGTCGAATATCAGGGTTACGAATTGGGAAGAAATCTCACTGTCGACTCCCGCCAGGATGGCGACAAGGTTGAGCTTATCGCCCGGATTACCGGACATTGGGGAATTAGCCTTGGCTGGGGCAACAACTCCAGGAAGCTGCACATCGAGGTGCGCATGCCGCAGCAAGGCGACTTGCAGGTCCACACAGGCGATGGAGCTGTGGATGTGAGCGCTCTCAGCGGGAATCTGACGATTGATACGCGTGACGGCGCAGTGAAGGCCAACGGGCTCAGTGGTACCGTTGATCTACATACGGGAGACGGCAGCATCACGGTGGACACATTGAAGGGCGACATCCGCTTGCGCACGGGCGACGGAGGAATAGAAGCGCGGGAACTCGATGGCAAGGTAGAGGCCGACTCCGGCGACGGGCACATCCGGCTTATGGGAAGATTTGAGGCGCTGAACGTGAAGACGGGAGATGGCAGCGTGAATACTCAGGTGTTGCCCGGCTCCAAGATGGCCTCGAGTTGGACCTTGCGGACCGGAGATGGCAGCGTGGACATTTCCCTTCCCGCGGATTTTCAAGCGGACATTAATGCCACGACCGGCGACGGGCACATCAGCCTGGGCGTTCCCGTGACAGTGGAGGGAACGTTTAGCAGGTCCGAGGTGCGCGGCAAGATGAACGGCGGCGGACAGATTTTGACGATACACACGGGTGATGGGTCCATCCGGCTGACCAAGAGCTAGGTGACAAGCCCAAACGAGCGACTAAAGCCAAACAGGCGCGCTCGTCAGACTAGTACCAGTACAGCGGTTGCAGGAAATTTGTGTCAGCAAGTGTCCCTGTTCCGTTACTTCTTGTGGGAGCGTTCGGAATCACAAATCATTGATAAGAAGGCTCTTAAGGCTTGGCGATAGAGTTGCTCCTCCTTGGGTAGGACCAGGAGACTCCCTTGATTGTAGTCGTCTTGCTCGCCGCCATTCTCATGCTCGTAGGGGTTGCCGCCGTCAGCGCGCTGGATTTCACCGACGGCAAGCGCCGCTAAAGTTGAGTTTTTCCAAGCCTGCCGGATTCCGCCGCCTGGCGGGCTGCGAAAACCGCTTTTCCCTCCCCTCTTTACTTTTGAAACGTACAATTCCTTGTCGTTGCCAAGCGAGCGGGATGGGCCCGCGCATCGCATGACTGAAAAAAAAGTACATGGCCGCGGGCTGCGGGTCATCGCCGCGTTCAAGCTGCTGAAGGCACTCGCGCTGGTCGCCGTGGGTGTCGGCGCGCTCAAGCTGCTTCACAAAGATGTGGCCGCGATTGCGGAACACTGGATCAACGTTTTCCAAGTCGATCCGCACAGCCACTTCATTGATCTGCTTCTGGAAAAGCTTGCGATTCTGGATGACCACCGTCTGAAGGAATTGAGTATTGGCACTTTTATTTACGCGGGGATATTTTTTGTCGAAGGCGTGGGTCTGGCTTTGCAGAAGCGCTGGGCCGAGTATTTCACGATTATCACGACCAGTTCCCTTCTGCCGATTGAGGTCTATGAACTTGCGCGGCGCGTGAGCATCGGCCGATGCCTCGCCCTGGCGATCAATCTTGGTGTGGTCGCCTATTTGATTTTCGAGTTGCGGCGGTTCCCCAAACGAGGGCGAACTGAGAAACGTTGATCCGCATTTTAGGCAAAACAAAAATGAGGCGGCAAATGTCGCTGGCCGCCTCAGGTTGAAATGATTCGCAAGCTGTTCAGACGGAACCGGGCTGCTTAGGGAATAGTAAGCGTGTTTCCTTCGCGAACGATGGCGGCTGATTCTCTTCCCTGGTAGCGGTAGATGACCACAAGCACTTTATCCGCGCCGACGGCTGGATCGCCACCCATGGCGCTGTTGGTTACGACGAAACTGATTTGACCGTCGCGCATTCTGCTGCGCAGCGCCTCGGTCACGTTAACGGTGTTCCCTTGCCAGCCATAGTAGGCGCGAACGATGCGGACGCCTGGATAGTCATCGCGATCACGGTCGCCGGAATTGTCCCGCCGATCGTTCCAGTCGTCGCGGTCGCGGCGCACATTAAACGTAGCGACTTCGATGAAGCCGCCCTCTCTAAAGTCAAACTCGCGCTCTTCGTTTCTGCGGTTTCTGGCCCAGATGCGCAGATGCTTTTCGGCGCCAACGGCGGGATCGCCGCCCATGGTCTGGTTGTTGACCGCGACGCGGCCATTTACGCCACCGCGGCCGACGAGGTCGTTCACCATGCCTGTGACGTCATTGTGCTGGTTTTTGGTGCCGTACTCGGCGCGAACGATTTGCCAGGCGTTACCCTGCGCTCCCGTCGGCATGCTGAGAAAAGTGATTCCCGCGGTGACAAAAAGCGCCGCAAGGACAAAAATCGTATAACGAGTGGAAAGCTTCATTCGAGACTCCTCCGTGGCGGAACACCTCCGCCGCATTTCTTTCAATGTAAGGCAGAACTGGGGAGCCGAAGCGCCGAAACGAAGCGGCAATGTCCTAATCGTCTACACCCACCACGAGCCGCCATGTCCTCTTCTTTCATTCGCATTTGCAAAACGTGGGCGCTTCCCTCATCATTATTCGTTGGTTCGGGGCCGCAGCGCGCTTCCGCTGCTGCAATCCTTGATTTCAATTGCTTTCAATTCCAATTTTTCTTCGGTCGGATCCCATGGGGATTCTGATCGTGCACTAAAGGAGCGGCATGGAAAAGCCAGCTAAAATCGCGCCTGCGAAAGGAAAACTGGGCATCTTGCTCCCAGGAATGGGCGCTGTGAGTACAACTTTTATGGCGGGAGTCGAGCTGATCCGCAGAAACAAGGCGTGTCCCGTGGGATCGCTGACGCAAATGGGGACGATTCGCCTGGGAAAACGTACCGATGGGCGGTCGCCGCTCATCAAGAAATTCATTCCGCTGGCGGACACTAAAGATCTCGTTTTTGGCGGATGGGACATTTTTAAGGACAACGCCTATCAAGCGGCGGCGAAAGCAGGCGTGCTCAACCACGAACATCTTGC
>QHYL01000295.1 GCA_003224105.1 Acidobacteriota bacterium
AGAAGACGAGGCGACTGAGGAAGCTGGCGAGACGGCCGGCGTCGGAACTGGGGAAGAGGCATGGACCTCGGCGGCGGATTCGCCCATTTCCGGCGCCGGATCTGACGCGCGCACCTCAGCGTCCGCTCGGTGAGCCGCCCTCGTCATGAATATCCTTACGCCGGCAGTTACCGCAAACGCTGCAAGGCAACCCGACACCACCAGGAACGTCAACCGCGCCACCGAGGGATGCGAGTGTCCCGGCAATTGCGGCACACTCGGCTCCGTGCGCATCTCTTCTTGATCAGACCAGGCCGGTGATTCGTAAGACTCCGCAACTGAAGATTCCAGGAACGCAGAATCCGGTTCTCGAACGGGTTCGGCGATAGGCACCGGCATATCCAACTCGAGTAAGGATTCCTTTTTATCGCCCGCGGCGCTTTGTGTGTTCGATCCGGGCGCCAGAGGAGCGAGCAGTTCTGCAAGGATGGGCTGCACTTCAGGTTTGGTCTGCTCGGTGGGCCTGGCCGTATTCGTGGAAGCTTCGAAAGACAACCATTCCCGGATTTGTTCGAGGCTTGCTTCCGCCAGGTCCGCAAATTGCACTCCGGCGCCCCTCTCAAACTCGCGTGTCCAAACGATCTTTCCCGGGGCTTCGAAGGAGTCGCCAAGGGCTCTTCCATTCCGCGGCATCGGCATGCAGCCCATGGCTTGAAAAGTGAAGTTAACCTGCTCTTCCAGGGAAGGCGGCTTGGCAAACTCAAACGCCATTCCGCTTTCGCTCATGTTGGTGAGCTTTCCCCAATTGTCTTCGCCAAAGAAAACCAGCACCACGTGGCGCTTGAGCGTTTCCCTGGGGGAGCTGCGCCGCTCCTCGGTTCTCTCGCTATCTTTCGAAGTGGCCGTTGAAGTGGACATAGTTCGAACCCGCCGGCTCCGTCTCGCGGCGTCAATCGCTTTCTTGGGACGTTTCTTCTAGCTGTCCCCAGCCGCTGGGCAGCTCCAATTGCCGATGGCTGGCTTCATCAAACAGCACAAACTCCCCGACGTTCTGAAGCCGCTGCTTTACGAAATTTCGGAGCTTTTCGATCGAGCCGGAGTCCGTGTCCGATGGCCAGTTGAACGGCTGCGTGATTTCAATGGCAAGCCGCGCGTGCTGCCTGGCCGGCAAAAAGACCGGATAGCTGAGCCGTATCGGCTGGTCCTGACTGTAACTGCCGTCTGATTTCAACCGGCTGAGGACCACCACGCTCGGACCATCATTGAGGCGATAGTCTGAATCGGTGTTGTTCTCCAAATCATAAGAAATGACCAGCGTCGCGCGCGTTTTGTCGGTTTCACGAAGCTGGCTTCCAATGTACCCGGCGTTGATGGTTCCTTGGTTCCAGGCAGGAGGCTGCTCCCGGGGCTGGCGCTTAGGAATGAGCCAGTTACCCGTGGCCAGGCTTATCCCCAGGAGCGCCGCTCCCGCGGAACCAATTACCCAGAGCACATCTTTCCAAGACACTCTGCTCTCCGTCCGGGACTGGGAAGCTCCATCCGACATTTGTTTCTTCTGAATTTAGCCGTTCTTCGGCGTTTACCACTGTTCCGTATCATTCCCGCAGGGGGCAGACAAGATGGGAAAGTCTCCAACTTCAGTTCAGGTGTTGACCCTAATAACTCATGGCGTTATTCGTAGTTGCCCTCGTCGTCTCCAGAGCCGGAAAAAAGCGCGGCCTCGATGCGGAGTTCCGTCAGACCTGCCGATTTAAGCTGCCGGTTGAGAGCCGGGACGTCGGTGGCCTGGAACTCTTGCCAAAGTTTTAGAACCGCCGAAAAATCCTTTTCCGTCGCGTCGATGGCAGCAAGCTGTGCCGCCGTGGGAGCTGCGTCGGCGCGGTCGATTTCGCCGTACAGCCCCGCAATCGCCCCGGCGCTCCGCCCCAGCGTGGGCGAAGCTGAGGTGGCGGCTCCAAAACCTCCCGGACCACCGGCGCCCCCGAGAATAAGCGACAATTTTTTGTCGAATGCAGAGATTGCGTCGGCCAGCGGCCCCGAGATTTTCCCCGCTGAAGAACTAGCACCAGTCGCAGTCGAGGCATCGGAAGCTTTACCGGTCAGCTTTTGCAGTTGCTCCCGTAGAGATCGCACCCGCATGAGCGCCTCCGTGTTTTGCGTCATCATTTTCGCCAGAACCTGCTCTTTCTGAAATTCCAGCGCCAGCCCTTCCTGGGAAGTCTTCACGCGAGGGTCCATCTTTAGTATGAGAGGCTCGGTGAACATCAGCCCGCGGACCGTCAGGCGTACCGTGTATTGTCCAGGAACCGCCATCGGCCCAAGCGGCAAACGCGGCGTGTCCCCCGGAACCGCGGCGATCGGGTACTCCGAGCGCGGTGCTCGCGGCGAAGGATAGCGCAAGTCCCATACCCAGCGATGCATGCCCGCGCTGCTCGAAAGAATTTTCGGCATGCGAATCCAATACTGCGGAATCAGTTCCTTGGACAGCTCTTCGGCGGAAGGCTCGGGTTTGTCCGCATCCGAGAATTTGCGCGCGAGTTTTCCCTGCCCATCGAGAATTTCCAGCGTCACCGGAGCGGTCGTAGGCTGCGCCAGAAAATAATCGATGATCGCTCCATCCGGAGGATTTTGTGCCGTGGGCTCGTCCGGCGGAATGGGCGTGTCGGTATTGGTGTCGCGCCGCACGCGATAAGCAATGGCCGGCTTGAAAAGATACTCCTCGGATTGAGCGGCGGATTCCGTGATCTGCCGCAGCGGCGAGATGTCGTCCAACACCCAGAAGGAGCGTCCGTGCGTTGCCACAATCAAATCATCATCGTGAATCCACAGGTCGCGCATCGAGGTGTGCGGCAGATTGAGCTGCAGCGGCTCCCAGTGATCGCCGTCATCGAACGATACCCACACGCTCGTCTCGGTTCCCGCGAAGAGCAAGCCCTTGCGCACGGGATCCTCGCGTACGGTATTGACGGGCGCGTTGTCCGGGAGTCCGCCCGTGATCAGCCGCCACATCTTCCCTCCGTCGTGCGTGCGATAAATGTAAGGGCGCAAATCATCAATGCGGAAACGGCTGACGGAAGCGTATGCGGTTTCGTCGTCGAAATGCGAAGCCGCAAGCTGCGTCACTTTGCTCCACGCCGTGATCTCCGGCGGCGTGATATTTTTCCAGTTCGCGCCGCCATCGCGCGTGATCCATAGCAATCCGTCGTCCGTGCCCGCCCAAATCGAATCCACGTTCTTGAAAGAGGGCGCCAGCGCATAAATCACCCCGCGAATTTTCTCCGCGTTGGGATCCTTCGCCGCCTTGTCCCCCAGGCTCGCAGGAATCGAACCATGTTCGCGCCCCAGGTCCGGACTGATGGTTTTCCACGTTTGTCCGCCGTCCGTGGTCTTGAACAGAAAATTCGACGTGTAATAAAGGACGTGCGCGTCGACCGGCGAAAAAAGTATCGGCTGCGTGCGGTCCGCGCGGTATTTCGGATCGGCTGCGGGAATCGGCGTCACGTTCTGGAATTGCCCGGTGGATAAGGAGAATTTAGAGACCTCGCGCCGCCCCGCCCCATAGACGATGTCCGGATTCAGCGGATCCGGCGCGGCATAACCGTATTCGATGATCCCCGCAGGATGCCAATCGCGAAACGTGATTTCGCCGTCGTTGCCACGGCTAGACACGCACACTGAGCCGCTATCTTGCTGGCCCCCGCAAACAAGATAGGGAAATCCACTCGATGTTGCGCCATGAAAGATCTGGCCCGTAGGCTGGTTGTACCACGAACTCCACGTTTGCCCGGAGTCGACGCTGACAAGCGCGCCCTGATCGCTCACCAGCAGGATGATGTTAGGAAAGTTCGGATTGATCCAGAGATTCTGATAATCATCTCCGCCGGGCGCGCCGCGCAAGCTGGTCCACGTTTTGCCGCCGTCGGTCGAGCGCATCGTCACGATGCTGGCGCTGTAGACAAAGTCAGGATTCTTCGGATCCACCCGGGGCACAGGCAAATCGCCCCCGCCAATTCGCAGCGCAGGCCGCGGATCCGTCGTGATGCGCGTCCAGTTTTCTCCGGCATCATCCGAACGGTAAATCCCCACGCTTGGCTCGTTCGTGGCCACCGAAGCGTACAGCCGGCTCGGCTGGCTTGCGGCAACCGCTACGTCCACTTGAATGATGCCTTTCGGTAAGCCGCTGCTAAGCGCACGCCACGTTTTCCCGCCGTCCGCGGACTTGAACACTCCTCCGCCCGCTCCGCTGTACTGATTCCCGTCTTCCCATGGTCCCAGCCGGACTTCCCACAGCGACGCATAAACAATTTCCGGGTTCGAGGGATCAATCTGCACGTCCGAGCCTCCAACGTTCGCATCTTTCGAAAGAACTTTTTGCCAGTTCTGACCGCCGTCGGTGGAAAGGTAAATGCCTCGCTCTTCATTCGCTCCGTAAGGATGCCCGAGCGCCGCGGCAAAAACACGATTCGGATTGCGCGGATCAACCGCGAGCGCGGGGATGCCCTGCGAATTGCGCAGCCCAAGATGCGTCCACGTTTTTCCGGCATCTGTGGACTTGTAAACTCCGTCGCCCACGGAAAGATCAGGCCGCGCCAAACCTTCACCGCTTCCCACGTAAATAATGTTTGGGTCGGAAGGCGCCACGGCTATCGCCCCGATCGATTGCGTCGGCTGGCCGTCAAAGATGGGATTCCACGTGCGCCCGTAGTCGTCGGATTTCCACACTCCGCCGTTCACCGCGCCCATGTAAAAAACGTTGGGCTGGCTGGCCACGCCGCAGGCGGCGCGCGTGCGTCCGCCGCGCGTGGGACCAATCATGCGCCAGCGCATTTCCTGGTAAGTGGATTCGGGTATCTGCTGCGCTGCAGCCTGATTCCAAACCATCGCGGTAAAAGCAACGAACGCAAACACGAAACGGCCAGGTAAACAAGTCACGGCAACCTCCGCCAAAAACGACATTTTATTAGCGGCACAGCATAAATCAAATGGCGGCGGAGATGGAGCGAAACTGCGGTGAAGGCGCTCGCCCCTTTGGTGCTGCCAATCACTCGGCCACCTCAAAGGATTGCTTGCCGTTCGGCAAATCCGGTGTTAGCCTGCGGGTCTGGCGCTGGGAGTGGGGGGTAGCCTTATCTTGGTGCCGGAAGCGGGGAAATCTCATTTCCTCGCGGGGCAGTTCTTACCAGCAGGGATTGCACCTCACATCTGAACCACTGATTGCAGAGGAGGAAGAAGTATGAAGAAACTGCTAGGTGCTCTGACGCTCGCAACGTTCCTGTGTGTTTCCGGCGCGGCCTACGCGCAGGACGCCGCGAAACAGGATGATGCGAAGCAAGACACAATGAAGGACAAGAAGAAGGACACCAAGAAGAAAGACAAGAAAATGAAGAAGGAAAAGAAGGACGAGAAGAAGGACGACAAGAAGCCCAGCTAACGGGCT
>QHYL01000296.1 GCA_003224105.1 Acidobacteriota bacterium
TTTCGTTTTTTTGCGTTCATTGCACTCGTAGGTTTCGCTGTAACAGCATCAGCGCGCACGCCACAAGCGCAAACGAAACACGCACCCGCGCCGCAGCCTGCCGCGAACACCGTCAATCCCGCCAATCCAAAGATTCGCGCCATCACCGCGTTCGTCAATCTGGACTGGCGCGATTACCAACGCGAAATTGCCGACGCGCTCAATATGCTGCACCGCGCGCAGGTCACTTTCGAATCCCGCGGCTACCAGGTGCAAACCATCCGCATAGCCACGCAACCCTTCCCGGAATACATCCAGGGAATGAACACGCAACAGGCCGTCAACTTCTTCAAACTGCTGGACGCTCTCGCGGACCAGCAGAAGTTTGCAATGTCCATCGGCCCGGCGATGCTGAACACCAACGACCCCGCTTCGCAGGCCGATTTGCTCGGGGAAATCCTCGCCAGCACGAAAAATCTGAACGGCACGGTGGTTGTGGCGGGCGAAGAGGGCGTTCGCTGGGGCGCCATCGCGGCAGCGGCGCGCGTTATGAAAAAGCTCGAAAACTCCACCGAGCACAGTCAGGGCAACTTCCGCTTTGCCGCCATCGCCAATGTGCCGCCGCTGTCGCCGTTCTTCCCCGCCGCGTATCTCACTGGTTTTGGCCATCAGTTCGCCATCGCGCTCGAGTCGGCTCCCGTGGTGGCCGCAGCGTTCAAAGACGCGCCAGATCTGCCCTCGGCCCGCCAGCGGCTCACCGACGCGCTTGCCAATGTGGCTTTCGACGTCGAGCACCACGCCGGGCGCGTGGACTCCGAGACCGGCTGGACGTACATGGGGATTGACCTTTCGCCCGCTCCGTCGCCTGCGCCAAACACCTCGATCGGCGTCGCCATTGAGAACCTGACCAAGCAGCCGTTTGGCATGAGCGGAACGATGACCGCCGCGGCCACGATTACCGCCGCTATCAAGGATGTGAAGGTGAAGCAGACCGGCTACAGCGGGCTGATGCTGCCGGTCCTTGAAGATGCGCGTCTGGCGCAGCGCTGGAGCGAAGGCCGCATTTCCGTGGATGCGCTGCTCGCGTACTCCGCCGTGTGCGGCACCGGCTTGGACACGATCCCTCTACCGGGTGACACCACGGCCGAGCAGCTTTCGCTGATCATTGCGGACATGGCTAGCCTCTCAGTGAAGTGGCACAAGCCGCTCTCCGCAAGGCTTCTACCGGTTGTTGGCAAGGGCTGGGGCGAAACCACCGACTTCGACAACCCGTTCCTTGTCAACGTCACTTTGCAGCAGTTCGGCCAGAAATGAGCTTCGCCGGGAACGCCAGTCTCTGATTGACGTCTCCTGTTCGCCAGCCAATCCAAGGCATGCAAACCTGCCTTTTGGAGGAACTTAAAGCGCCATTCAGGAGAATGGCGTTCCCGGCTAAATCTCGTCAGCATCCACTTGTGTCGCCATTTCCCGGTAGGCGCACAAGGCGTTCGCCAGTTGCATCTGCCGTGGCGTCCGGCATTCAGGCTCAAACAGCCGAGGACTCCCCACCAAGATAACTGCCGACATCGCGCGCGACGTTGCTACATTCAGCCGGTTCAAGCTGTACAAAAACTCCATTCCGCGAGGCGCATCCTCTGGCGACGACGTGGTCAGCGAATAAATGACCACTGGTGCCTCCTGCCCCTGAAACTTGTCCACCGTTCCAATCCGCATGTTCGGCAGCCTCGCCGACAAATCCGCCACCTGCGCGTTATAGGGCGCAACTATCAAAATATCTCCTTCCTTCAATCTCCTGCTGTTTCCCGCCCCGTAAAACCATTTCACCTCCGGCTGGAGCAAACCCTTCACAATCCGCGCCACCACTTCCACCTCTTCGGCGCTTGCGTTGCGGTTACCCTCATGCTCCACCGGAACAAACCATAATCCGGCTCCCTTCAGCGAAGCGTGCCCTTCTAAAACTCTGCTCCTTGCAATCGCATGCGAACTCAGCTTGCCTTCATAAAACACTTCCGAAGTAAACTTGCAAACATCCGGATGCAATCTCCAGCTCTGCGGCAGGAAAAACCCCATGTCTTCCGCAATCGTCTTTCGCCCATTCAGCAAATGTTCCAGCGCAGACTTTTCCGCACCGTTCGGATGACTCCCCTTCGTCGGTCGCTCCAGTTGTTGTGGGTCTCCAAGCAGGACCAGTTTCTTTGCCGCCTGGGACACAGCAAGCACATCCGCCAGCGACATCTGGCCGGCTTCATCAATAAAGAGCACGTCCACGCATTCGAACGCAGCTTCGGGCGCCCACAGCCACGATGTTCCCCCGAGAACATTAATCTTGTTCGAGCGCAGCGCCGCAAACGCCTCCTCATTGTCTTTCTTCGCCACCGCGACTCCGTCGCTCTCCTCACCATCTTTTTCCCGATGCATGCATCGCACGCCGGCTGTACCTTTTCCCCGCGCTGCTTCAACCACATCGTCGAGAAGTTTCCGGATCACCTTATGACTCAATGCAGTCGCGCCAATTGTTTTGCCCCGTTTTACAAGCTCGCAAATCATGCGCGCGCCCGTGTACGTTTTTCCCGAACCCGGTGGGCCCTGAATGGCAAAGACGGAGTCTTGCAGGGCGAGCGCAATTCTACTCGCCGTGTTTTCAGGCCGCTCCGAGGCCAGGGGATCGAGCTTCTCCCTATCCAGAAGGCGCGGCGGCTTGCGGAGCAGCAAATCGCGTCCTGCACGATAGTGTCCCGGCGCATCAACGCCGTTCTCCGCAACCCACGCGCCAATTCGATAGAGCGAGCCGGCTTGGGCATCTGTCGGCAGCGGGGCGTCCCACATGTAGACGGTTGGAGCGTGGGCGTCGGCGGTTTTTTTCGTTTTCTTGATGTCCGCGATTCCTTTCACATGGTCGATGGCGATGACTTCGCCGAACTTCTCATCGCCGAAGTACACGCTCTTACCAACACGCACGTTGCTCTTTTGTGGATCGAACGAATAGCGGTCCGTCGGCACTTGCCACCCAGAGTCGACTCTCTTCACAAAACGCAACTTCGTCAGACCTAATCGCTCGTCGAGCAAGTCTTCATCGTTCATCTCTGCAAGCCTGTAGCCCTCTTGCCAGGCACTCTTGTCTTCGCGCCGGTGCCAGCTCAAAAGCTGCGCCAGCAGCCATTGCGCGGATTGCTCTTCCGACCTCGCTTCCGGATCCGTAGGAATTCCTTCGCAAAGCTGTACGGTCAGCGCCTCCGCTCGGTTCAGCTTTTCCTGAAGCTTCTCTGAAGGATCCCCGCTTTTTTCTGGCGGCCGCGCCACGGCCACACCGAGGCTCACCAGCTTTAGCCGTTCTTCCTCCAGCCAATCTCGCAGCTTCGCCGTGGAAACACAATCCTCGCGGTTGTAGCCCTCCATCACCTCGCGAATTTCTTCCGGCAACACCTCGTCGCCCCAGCCCAACTCCAGCCGGTGCTCGACGTACCTCATCGCGCTCCGCGACTTCTCCAGCAGCGTCTTTCTCTCGAATCCGTAAAACGCCTCTATTTTTTTCAGCGAGTATTCTTCCACGCTCGCCCGCACGCCCTGCTTGAACGCCTGATGCAAATCCACCAGCACTCCGGCGCGCAGCATCCGGTCGATCTCGTCTTCGCGCGTCGCATGCATTCCCATCAACCGCTTCAGCGTTCCCGGCTCGTACGCCCCGAAGTGATACACATGCATCTTCGAATCGGCCTCGCGCCGCCGCGTGATTTCGTCCACCAGCCATTCAAAGCCTTTTTTCTCCTCATCTCTATTCAGAGCCCATTGCTTCTCGTAACTCAATTCGCCGTCTGCATTCCACACAGCAAACCCGAACAGATATTGCAATCCCTGTTCACCCGCGAACGGATCACCCTCCAGATCCAGGAAAACATCGCCTCGAGAAGGCTCCGGCAATCTGCAAAAACCAGTTGCCTCCACTACTGGCAATAACTCATGTACGAGCTTGTTCCCGTTGCGTCCCGCGACCTGCAAGCGCGCTTGCTCCCGCACGTGTTCGATGGCTTCGCGCGAACCTCTCTTCGGCCTCTCTTTCAGAGGTATCGGCAGTTCGGCCAGTTTCACCATGGTCTCGGTGTTCCACTCTTCCAATTGCTTTCGCTGCTGCCGCCGGACTCCCGCCACGAGCGACAGATGATCGTCCCCACGCCGCTGCTGGTCGCACTCCCGGAACCACCGGCACACGTTGCAATGCTCCACAGGTTCCGGATACGTTGGCGGCTTCGCGGCGTTGTTTCCCTTCTCGAATGCCAGCTCAAACTGCCTGCCGCCCGCTGAAACTGTAGCCGTTTTCCGTGTGTCCGTTTCCTTGGAAGGCGAGCTTTCTCCGACGGCATCAGCAAGCCTGTCCTTTACGTGCCGGTAGTACGCCGCGTATTCGGACACACGGTATTCTTCCCTGGCAAAATCCGGGCTGGGGGGAACCACGTAGAAAAATTCCGGAGTTGCGCCCTGGATTTTCGCGAGCAAGTCTGAGTACAACGAGAGCTGCAGAATCGTCGCCGCCTTCGTTTCTTGCGCCAGCTTTGTGTCTTCCACTTCGTACGACCACGGCCATCGCTTGCTGGGCCGCTCAACCCGCCGCAACACGTCCGGCCGTCCAAACCATTTCTTAACGCCTAGCGCCCCTTGCGCAATCACCTGTGCGCCGCGCTCCATGAGTGCCAGTGTTTCCTCCAGCAGCCGCTCTTCTTCCTTGTGAGGAATATGACCTAGGTTCTCGACGGTCAGTCCCTTCGCTGAAAGGTGTGCAAGATACCTTTTCTCGTGCCGCAGCCCAAGTTCCTGGATGACTTTCAAATCCGGCGCGGCAAAGTCGGGAGCCGTTCTCTCGCCCCGCGCCACCTGTAAATCCAGGTTCGTCAGGTGTCGGCATGCCAGGTGGTTGCTAAGGTCCGTGGCGCTCAGCCTAATTTGTTTCCCAACAGATTTCATTCGCAAGGGTCTCCGAGAGTACTTTAACCTAGGCGGCACGCTCCCATGGGGCGGCCAGGCTTTTCCGCAACGAATAACTTACAACGGAGACCGGTATACTGCTTGCCTCGAGGAGGGTGGCGTGAGTCCCACGAAAGCGCAAACGGCACAATTGGTTCTCGCTCTGCTGGATGAGGCTTACGAGAGAAAAACGTGGCACGGGCCAAACCTGAAACAGTCCCTAAAAGGCGTTTCCGTGGTGCAAGCGGCGTGGCGTCCGGGAGCGGGGCGCCACAACATCTGGGAACTGGCGCTGCACGCTGCCTATTGGAAATATGTGGCGCGTCGCAAGATCGAAGGCGGAAAGCGGGGCTCGTTTATGCTGAAGGGCAGCAATTTTTTCCCGCGTCCGGAAAAAGGCAACGCAACGGAAGAAGCCTGGGCCGCCGACAGGAAGTTACTGGAACGGGAACACCGCGCCCTGCGCACGGCAGTGGCGAAAGTCCTGCGCACGACGCGCGGCGACAAGTTTTTGCGCCACGTTTATGGCGTGGCGTTTCACGACGTTTATCATGCGGGGCAGATTCGCCTCCTGCGGCGTTTGCAGGAACGCTGAGGAAGAAAACGGAAAACGGAGAACGGAGAGCGTGGCGGAAACAGAAGGCGGCTCAGAGATTAGCGATTCGAGACCAGGGATCACGAAATAGAAGACCGCAGAAAAGCCGGATGCCCTTACGCAGAAAGCTTTCGGAAAGCGCGAACTACGGCAGCCATGTCCGGAGCGTCCTGAAAAAGGCGAATGGCGGCGATGCCCGACGCTCCGGCTGAAAGGCAATCTGCGGCGTTTTCCAGTGTGATTCCGCCGATCGCCAGCACGGGAACCGCGACAGCGTTGCAAACTTCGGCGAGGCGATCGAGCCCGCGCGG
>QHYL01000297.1 GCA_003224105.1 Acidobacteriota bacterium
CGCAAGAATCTGCACGTGTCAATGCTGCGTCCCCAGAGCTTTGCAAAATCCAGCACGCTCGAAGCAGCCAGCGAGTTCAGGGAGCCGCTGGCGTTAGACATAGCTACAGCCACGATCGAAGCAAGCAGCAGACCCGCCAGCCCTACGGGCATCTCGCGTACGAGGAAGAGCGGCAGGATGCGGTCCGTTCGGTCTCCCGGCGCGAGAAGTAGCGAGTGCTGAGCAAACACGAAGAGCAAAACGCCAATCAACAGGAAAACGATGAACTGGACGAGAACGATGACCCCGCTAGTCAAAAGTGCAAGGCTGCTGTCGCGCTGACTTTTTGCGGCGAGCAAGCGCTGGACGATGGTTTGGTCGGTGCCGTGAGTCGCCATAGTGAGGAAGGAGCCGCCGATCACGCCCGACCAAAACGTATATTTGGCGGCGAGGTTCCAGGAGAAATCGAGAAACTGGAGTTTATGGCCCGCTGCCGCGGCGACTTGCGCGACTTCGGTCCAGCCGCCAGGAATCCGATGCAGCAGCACGCCTAGCGTAATAGCGCTGCCGGTCATATAGACAAGCAATTGCGCAACGTCGGTCCAGATCACCGCCTTCATGCCGCCTTCGAGTGTGTAGAGTATCGTCAGCGAGATGACAATCACGACTGCGAGGCGCTCCGAAGTGCCTAGCACTACGCTCACGACGAGAGCGATTGCGGAAACCCGAACGCCTTCAGCTATCGCCCGCGTAATGAGAAACGTGCTGGCGGCTACGGCCCGCATCTTCTCGCCAAAGCGTTTCTCGATGAGCGCGTACGCAGTGAAAAATTCTCCACGAAAGTAGCCGGGCAACAGCAGCAGCACAATCAGCACTCGCCCCACGAGGTAACCGAACACCAGTTGAATGAAGGTTAGATTATCAGCATAAGAAATTGCTGGCGCGCCGATGATGGTGAGCGTGGAGGTTTCCGTGGCAACGATGGAGAATGCGAGCGCCCACCACGGCGCGGTTCGTCCGCCCAGAAAGTATTCGCGGCCGGCGGTTTGCGTGTCGGCGGCCGCGCCAGCGTGCTGCAAGCGCCGGAAGCGCATGCCAAGCGCCGTGACGCCTAGAAGGTAGGCGATGACAATCGTCAGGTCGAGCGGATGGATGCGCATCGCGCAGAGATTATAGGTAGGTCTAAGGGATTCTTCGCGTTTTTTTCTCGAAGCTGTTTCGGGTAGCGAAGGTTACTTCAACACGGCAAGAAGGCTGCTGTAAGAATCGGTCCAGAGTTTCACGCGGGCGAGGGCCGTGGCGGGCTCTCCGGCTTCCTCAACGTCGGGAAATTGCTGGAGAACGCCCCGGTTGGCGAGCAAAATCCACCGCGCCAAGTAGATTTCGTTCGCGCGGTCACCCGGGCTCTCGATGAGCACGGCGTCTTTGCCGAGTTTTGCCGCAGCGGCGGCTACTACCGGTTCCAAGTGCAAGTGCCGGTTGGAAATGTGCACCGCAAGAATGCCGTCTGGTTTGAGATGGCGGAAGTACAGCTCGAATGCCTCGATCGTCAAAAGGTGAACGGGAATGGAATCGCTGGAGAAGGCATCCACGGCGAGCAGGTCGAAGTTTTGCGGCAACTGGCGTTCCAGGGTCAAGCGTCCGTCACCCAATTCAAATGAAATGCGAGCTTTTGAATCGCGCAAAAATGTGAAGTCCTGCTGTGCGATTCGCAGGACTAGTGGATTGATTTCGTAAAACGTGAATTCATCGCCTGCGTGGGCATATTCGGCAATCGTACCTGTGCCGAGGCCAATGGCGCCGACTCGCCGCGAGCCGCGCGAAGCCAAAGCCTTGAATGCCACGCCGATTCCGGACTCCGGGCCATAATACGAAGCAGGCTGATCGCGCCGCGCTGTTCCAAGAAATTGCAGCCCGTGCGTGATGGTTCCGTTCATAAGCCGCCGGAACCGCAAATCGTCTTTGGGACGGGATTGCTCGTCATCTTTCAACAGGACCACGTTCGGCGCAGATTCGTCGCTCACCCGCAACACCCCATAGAAATTGCGAGCCATTCGATTCGAGGAAGCGGACTCGCCGCGAGCCAGTAAAAAGAGGGCCACGATGATCGTGGCGGCCAAACCATACAAAACGGGAAGCGCAAGCCGCCAGTGGGGTTGCCGGAAGGGGCTTGCTGGATCCGTGCGATGCACCAGCACTGCGAGAAGGGCGCAGGCGCCCAGGGCCACGTGCAGTTCATAGAATCCTGAGAAAATTTGCGGCGCGAGAAGTGCGGCGAACGCCGCCCCTGCCACGCTGCCGAGCGAACTCCAAAAATAAAACGACGTGAGTTGCGAGGGCTCGGGCTTCAGCCGCGCCAGCTCTCCGTGGCAGAACATGCAGCAAAAGAACAGGCCCGCGCAGAAGAGCGAAATCAAAATCCATAGAGGAAGCGACGTGAGTGAGGGCGACAAAGCATAAGCCATGCAGCCGAGGGCAACTCCCAGCAACCTCAAAAAAAGCATTCTATGATACCAGCGGCTTCCAAAGCACAAAATGAAACTCAGCATGTACAGGCTTAGAGGAATGATCCACAGAAACGGAACCGCCGCGACGTTTTGGGTGATGTGATTGGTGACAGCCAGCAAGAGCGCGGAACTGCATGCCGGAAGCGCGATCCAGAGCGCTCGTATGTTCCAGTCGGGCGGTGCCGCGAAGGTTTCTCGAGGAGGAGCGCTGGCTTTTTCCCTCTGCGTAATTGCAATCATCCCGCATGCGACTGCGAACGCGGCATAGACAAATGACCAGCTCCAGCCCTGGTGCGGGATGGTAAGCCGTGGCTCAATTAGTACGGGATACGTCAAAAGGCCTAGCAATGAGCCGGCATTTGAAATCGCATAAAACCGGTAGACGCCCTCGTCTTTCTTCGCATTCGCCCACCAGGCCTGCAAGAGCGGACTAGTCGCAGAAAGCGCAAAGAACGGCAATCCCACGGCGAGCGTCAGCACTTCTAAAATGTGCAGGGCAGGATGTTCCGGCCCGGCCGGCTTCCAGGAATTTCTCGGAAGAATCGGCAGTACGAGCAGGCTTGCGGCGAGAATAGCTGCATGAATCCATCCCTGCGTGCCCCGGCCAAAACGCCGCGTAAGTAAATGCACGTAGAGGTAGCCAAGCAGCAGAACGATCTGAAAAAAGAGCAGACACATCGTCCAGACGGCCGCGACTCCTCCGAACCAGGGAAGAATGATTTTTCCACTCAGTGGTTCAACCTGGAAGAGGAGAAGCGCGCTCACGAAAATCGTCAGCGCGTTCAGAAGATTCGCTGGATGAATCCGCATGTTTACCCTGAGCCAAGGCGAAGCGGCGGGACAGATTATACGAAGCGCAGGGCTGCACTCCAGCTTTTCTTTCTTTAAGGTTTGGGTCGCGAGCGCGCCTGGTCACTCGTAGCGCAGGGCCACGATGGGATCCACGCGCATCGCCCGCCGCGCGGGAATGTAGCAGGCGCAAAGAGCTACTGCAGACAGCAAAACGGCGACTCCTGCAAAAGTAAGCGGGTCGGTTGCGCCAACGCCGTAAATCATTTTGGTAATCAGCCGTGTCAGCCCGAATGCGGCAGCAATGCCAAAAGAGCCGAGAACACGCTAAGGAGAAGCATCGTCAGCTTCTGTGTGGAGATGGAACGCGCAACAATCTCTTCCATCGGCCGCACCTCAAAGAGAACCGCGCTGGCATCCACCTTTTCTGCAGCTTGGCGAATGGAAGTCGCGAGACCAACCGTAGATCCCATAGTCCGGGCAACATATTGGCTGCCATTCGCGAGAAGCGGCCAGAACTTGTCCGGAATCTGCCAAACGGGAAGATAGAGCTGTACTTCGAGGCCTTCGTGTTCGCGCGCCCCGAGGCCCCAATGCTGGACGTGCCCAACCACGCCTACGATTTCCGGTTGCATATCGAGCAGTCCGAGGTTGATTCGTTTTCCGATGGGATCTTCGTTTGGAAAAAATTTATGCGCTAGACTCGCGTCGATCAATGCCACGGTAGGGGAATGCTCATTATCCTGCTCGGTGAAAGAACGCCCGCGTATTACCGGAATCCGCATGGCCCGGTGATAGTCCGCGTTCACCAGATAAAACAGCGCGAAGGTCATTTCATTCTCGTGTTGGGGCTTCGGCTGGCCTTCGCGCCAGAACGGCAGCTCGGAATCCCCGGTCATGGGCAGAGAGCCGCCCATCACCGAGACTTCTTCGACACCAGGAATGCCTCTCACTTGCGCCAGCGTCGCGCGGTATTTTGCGCGAAGCTGGTCCGCACTTGCGTTTGGATCGGAAGTGGACGAAATCAAAAAAGTAAGAACATTGTGCGCGTCGAAACCAGGATTGACGTTCCAAAGCGCGGTGAGCGTGCGGATCATAAGCCCCGCGCCGATAAGCAGGACCACGGCCATGGCCATCTCGAAAGCGACAAAGACGCTCTGCATACGGTGACGTGCGCCGCTTGCGCCTCTCCCACCCTCTTTTAAGGTGTCGTGCATATCGGGCCGCATAGCTTTGAATGCAGGCGCCAGTCCAAACGCAATTCCAGTAAGAAGGGAAATGCCAAACGTGTACCCGAGCACATGCGCGTCGAGCGAGATTTCCTCCACTCGCGGAAGTGTTCCCGGCAACGCAGCAAGAATGACTTTGGTGCCCAACTTGGCGAGACCAAGTCCGATGCAGCCACCTGCGATGCCAAGCAACACACTTTCCGTCAACAACTGGCGCACCACCCGGAAAGGGCCGGCTCCCAGCGCGGAGCGGATGGCAAATTCGCGTGCCCGGCCAGTGGAGCGCGCGAGAAGCAAGTTGGCAACATTGGCGCACGCAATCAGGAGAACAAAGCTGACGGCACCGAGCAAAACCAGCAGGATTCCCCGAACATCTCCGACCACGTCCGTCTTAAGGGGCACCAAGGCGATACCGGAGCCTTTGTCGGCTTCCGGATAGGTGGCTGCAAGGTTCTCAGCTACGCGATCCATATCCGCGCGCGCCTGTTCGATGCTGACGCCGGGTTTCAGCCGTCCGATGGCATTTGTTCCCATGCCGATGCGCCGGTCGCGAAACGTAGGATCGTTCCACTGGCCAACAGGAACAAAAATGTCCGTAGGGCTAAACCCGGTAATTCGTCCGGCGGCAACACCTACGACCGTGTAGACTTTGCCGTTCAGCGTGATGCTCCTTCCCAGAACCTCGGGCGAGGATCCAAATTTGCGCTTCCAGATTCCGTCACCGAGGATGGCCACAGGGCCCGCGCCGGCTACGTCCTCCTCAGGCCGAAAGTTACGGCCAAGCAACGGCCGGAGGCCCAGAGCCGGGAAAAATTCCGCCGAAATCATGTGCGCGTGCAGCCGTTCCGGCTCTCCCACGCCGGTCATGTTGAAATCGTCCGACCGAACGGCGCCTAGGAAAGAAAAGGAATGGTTATCCTTTTGCCAGTCGAGGAAGTTCGGATAAGAGATAGAGCTTTCCTGGAAGGTTCCCGTTCTGGAATAAACGGCTACAAGCTCGTTCGGGTTCGCGAAGGGCAGCGGATTCAAGAGCACCCCATTCACTACCGAAAACAAGGCGCTGTTCGCCCCGATGCCCAGCGCCAGAGTCAGCACCGCAACCGTGCTGAATCCAGGGTTTTTCCAAAACACGCGAAGCCCGTAGCGCACGTCTTGCCAGAAGCTGTTCATGGTTCATCCCCTAAGATGAGACAGACCTCTTGCACCGGGCCGTCATAGGAGAGGTACGCAAGCTATGCAGGATTTGTTCCCGCTGCCAATAAGTATGTAAGGCTGTCCGTCCGGGAGACGCCGTAGAGAAAGATTCCCGATCCGCTCCAGCCAATGCCTTCCGTAGGAAAGAAGCGCGTTACAGCAAATGCGCAGAACGTGCCGACGGTGAGACCTGCCAACGCGACCTTCAATGATTCACGGAAAACCAGCCCCGCGATTTCCATGCGAGCCGCGCCGAGAGCCGTCCGGATGCCAATCTCGCGCGTGCGTTCGGCGACGGAGTACGACGTCACTCCAAACACGCCGACCACCACCAGTGTCAGCGCCAAGCCCCCAAAAGATGCGAACAAGGTGATCAACGGGCGGCGCAGAGTGAGCGATTCGGAATCGTGAATCTGCACCGGCATGCTGCCCAGTTCCCAATAGAGCTGAGGGTCCACGGGTTGAAGCCAGTTGCTGATGCGTGCGGCAACATTCCCCATGTCGCTCGCCGCCCGGACCCGGATCGCCAAGCTCCATCGCCCCGGCAGCGTTTGCGCTACCGGGAGATATACGAGCGGCCTTAAATCTTCCTCTGGATTGCGCTGCCGGAAATCGGAAACAACGCCCACAATTTCTTTCCAGGTTGTAGGCGCATTTGCCAGAGCCAGATGAGATCCGATGGGGCTGGCCTCCGAAAAATACTGCTTTGCAAAAGTCTGATTGACGATGGCAACCGGGGCCGCTTCTCGAACATCGGTGTCCCGAAACGGACGGCCCGCGAGCATGGGCACCATTAAGGTGGAGAAATAGTCCGGGCTCACCGAAAGAAACCATGTTTCGTCCAGCACAGCGACGGATGAGTCTGTTTTGATGCTGAGCCTGGCGCTGTCAGCTCCATCCATAGGGAGCGAGTCCACGATGCCAGCAGACTCGACGCCGGACATGGCGCGCACTTGCTCCAATGCTTTGCGCATCGCGCCCGCTTTGACGGGAGGGTCGGCATAGCGTGATACCGGTAGACTTACGGTCGCGGTCAAGACGTTATGCGGGTCAAATCCAAGGGCGGACGACTCCACATGCAGCAAACTACGAAATAAAAGGCCAAAGCCCACCAAAAGCACCATTCCGAGAGCGACCTGGAATGCCACCAAGAGATTTCGCGGCCGCCGTGCCGTCATTCCGCTCGTTGTGCTTGGGAGGGCGTCTTTGAGGCTGTCGTTCAGGTTCACTCTTGTCGCGTGCAAGGCCGGAATCATGCCGAAGAACAAAGCGCTGAGAAGTGAAACTCCCAAACCAGCGAGCAGAATGCGCCCGTTGATTTGCACGGTCATCCTGTTCCAAACGATTCCGGACGCAACCTTGGTAATGACGTCCTCGGACCACCGCGCAGCCACCAAACCGAGGCTTCCTCCGAGAAGAAATAGCAGAGTGCTCTCGGTTACGAGTTGGCGAATCATTCGCCCGCGTGAACAACCTAAAGCCGACCGGACAGCGACCTCTCTAAAGCGCTTCACACTCCGAGCAAGAAGCAAACTTGCAACGTTCGCGCAAGCAATCAGAAGCACAACGCCCGCCGCGACGGCCGTCATCCACAAGCCAAGCAGCGCATTCCGCCTGGTTGGGCCGGGATGGCGAAACGTCTCAGCAAAATCCTCTACCATTAGATGGCCGCTCCGATCGGTAGTGGACAGGGCGCCTCTCAAGCTCTGGGCGATGCTTTCCGCTTCTGTGCGTGCCTGGTCCAGAGTCACTCCCGACTTCAGCCGGGCGACAATTCGTACTCTCGCGGTCCCCGCAACTCTCAACGTGCCATTGTTCGCGTACGATTCGAGCACAAGAGGTGCATAAATCTCGATGTTCTCGTTGTAGGCGGCCAAAGACTGCGGCATAACTCCCACAATCGTGACAGGACGCCGATTCAGAACGATTTGCTTCCCCACGATGGCTGGATCTCCATGAAAACGAGTTCGCCAACAGCTAAAGGACAGAATCACCACCGAGTCTTGGCCAGCGATTTGTTCGTCATCTCGAAAATTGCGACCGAGCAAGGGCTGAACGCCGAGGGCAGGCAGCCAGTTGGCGCTCACGAGAAGCCCCATTAGGTTTTGCCATCCGGATTCATCGCTGCCATAGAAATTATCGACCCATCCCGAACCTGCAACTTGTTCAAATGCCTGGCTGTAGTTTCGGAGCGCCAAGTATTGACCCGGCAGAGGCGTGTGCGTATCTCCTCCGGCGTCGGTCGTCCAAACATTCATCAGCCTTTCCATGTCACGAAATGGGAGGGCATGCAAAAACGCGGAGTCTACCAAGCCGAAAATGGCCGCGTTGGCGCCGATTCCCAGTGCAATGGTGAGGACCGCGGCGGTCGTGAAGCCAGGGGATTTGCGCAACACGCGCACGCCAAAGCGCAAATCCTGAACCAAGCTGTCGAGCAAGTTGACGCCGCGGGCTTCCCGGCACTCTTCCTTTGCGCGTTCTACTCCGCCAAACTCGATGCGCGCCCGCCGCAGCGCCTCCTCCCGCGAAGCGCCACTGCGCATCAAATCCTCTGCGAACGCCTCGATGTGGAAGTGCAGCTCCGCAACCATCTCCCTTTCCATCCGCGAGCGCCGCAGCAAAGCGCGCATCCAGGATACAAACCGCCTCCACGCCTTCATACTTCCTCCACCTTGGCCCGCAAGATTTCTGGAGAGGCAATGCTCAAACCGCTCGGGAGAGTCGCCGCGCTCATTCGTACCTCAAGGCCACCATGGGATCCACGCGCATCGCCCGCCGCGCGGGGATGTAAGTAGCAAGCATCGTCACCACGGCCATGGCTATCGGTACGATGAGGTAGATAGCTGGATCGAGGATGTGCAGCCCGCCGAAGTAGAACATAGCCTCAAGCAGTTTCGGCAAGGGGAGCGCCATTAGGAGCCCAATAGCTGCTCCAATCGCAGTCATTCTTAGGCCTTGCCACAAAACCATGCTCAGCACGTCCGATTTCCCTGCGCCAAGGGCCATGCGGATACCAATTTCATGCGTTCGCTGGCCCACGGAATAAGCTACCAGCCCGTAAATCCCGATGGCCGCAAGGATCAGCGCAAGCAGTGCGAAGCTGCCCATCAAACGCTCGAAAAGCGGGTCACCGTTGGCTTGACGCTCAAGCAGCGCGGTCATGCTCATAACGCTGGTCAGGGGAAGCTCAGCGTCCACCTGCGCCACTGCGTTGCGCATGGCAGCGGCCAGGTTGTTCGGATCGGAACCTGCGCGAATCATGAGCGAAAACGAAGAAATCGGACGCTGAAACATCGCCTCGTAAACCTGCGGCTCCACGCGAGTGGATTCGGAATGACTTCTCGTATTGCTGACAACGCCGACGATCTCGCTCCACTCCGGGGTGGCGCCGCTTACGTCGAGCCGAATCTGTTTTCCGAGTGGTTCCTGGTCTTGCAGATGCCGATGCACAAACTCCTGGCTGACCAGCACGACGCGTGGCGCGCCGGCATCGTCCCTCTCTGTAAACACTCTGCCGTGCAGCAGCGGGATGCCCGCAGCCTGAAAGAATTCCGGAGTTATCACGAGATCGAGCGCGGTGGGCCGCTGGTTCGCGGGCAATTCGGGCTGGCCCTTAATCAAAAAGGAGACTTTGCCCGGTCCCGTTGCCGGCAGATCCGATGTAACCGCCACCGCCTCGGCGCTTGGAACCTGCTGGAGGCGCAACAACACATTTCGGACGAACGCGGCTTGCTGGGAGGCATCCTTATACTGCGCGTTGTCGAGAGTCACACCGGCGGTAAGGATATGGTCCGGCCGGAAGCCCATGTATTGATGATGAATGACGGAAAGTCCGCGAATCAGCAGCCCGGTACCGACCAGCAGAAACAACGCCAGCGCGATTTCGCCGGTGACCATCACGGTCCGCAAGCGGCTTTGCGAACGGCCCGCGGTCGCGGCGCGGCTCTCATTCTTCAGGCTCGTGTTGATGTCGGTGCGCGACGCGTTCAGCGCCGGAACCAAGCCACACAGCGCCGCGGAGGCCACGGAGATCGCCAGAACGAAGAACACAACATTCCAGTCCAAGCTAATCGGCACCGCACTCACGTATTCGTTGAAGCTCATGTTTGCCCGGACAAAGTTGATTCCCCAATACGACGATAGAAGGCCCACGCCGCCGCCAAGAAGGGCAATCACCATCCCTTCGGTCAATAATTGCCGGACAATGCGCAGGCGGCCGGCACCGAGAGAAATGCGAATCGCCAGTTCCTTCCGTCGCCCCGCCGCGCGCGCCAGCAGGAGGCCGGCTACGTTGCCGCACGCGATCATCAGCACAAAACCCACCGTGGTCATCATCACGGCAATGCCGGCGCGAATGCCGAAATTCTGAATCAGATAATCTGGCAGCGTGCGCACTCCCACGCCCCAGCCTTTTTCGATCGCCGGGAAGCTTTCTTCAGCGCGGCGTCCCAGCGTGATCATCTCTGCGCGCGCCTGCTCGAGAGTCACGCCAGGCTTCAGCCGTGCATAGAGATCCAGGGAGCGGTCCTTGCGTGCAGCCTCCGCCTGATCCGCGGAGTTCAGGACGAGGGGCGTCCACAACTGCGCGATGAAGCCCAGCAGCCGGAAATTCGCGGGCATCACGCCGATAACCGTGTAACTTTCCCGGTTAAGCCGGATGGTGCTTCCGATGAGGGAAACGTCGGAACCGAATCGCCGTTCCCACAGCTCGTGGCTCAGGATGACCACGTGTTCGTGTCCGACTCGGTCTTCTCCCTCTGCGAACGTCCGCCCGAACTGCGGCGAGACACCAAGTACCCTGAAGTAGTTCAGCGACACAGCAGCGGAGCGCAACGCCTCGGGATGCCGGAGATCACCACAACGCGGCTTGGCTCGCGCCCTGGTGGACGCCGCAGCAGGAACGCGCTCACCATGCTAAACATCGTGGCGTTCACGGCGATTCCCAGCGCCAAAGTGAGAACCGCAATCGCGGTGAAGCCGGGATTCTTCCGCAGCGTCCGGACCGCGTATTGAAAATCCTGCGTCAACCCGTCGAACAGAGAAATGCCACTGGCGTCGCGGCATTCCTCTTTCGCGCGCTCGATGCCGCCAAACTCGATGCGCGCCCGTCGCAGCCCTTCTTCCCGCGGCACGCCATTGCGCACCAAGTCTTCCGCGAACGCCTCAATGTGGAAGCGCAACTCCGCGTCCATCTCGCTTTCCATCCGCGAGCGCCGCAACATGCTGCGTAACCACGACCGAACTCGGCTCCGCATTCTCATTTCCCCTCACTCATATCTCAGTGCCACCATGGGATCCACGCGCATCGCCCGCCGCGCTGGAACACAGCACCCAACCAGCGCGAAGACCATGAGCAGCGCGGCTACGCCCGCGAAGGTGGCCGGATCGCTAGCGCCTACACCAAAAAGCAAGCTGGATATAAATCTCGTCAATGCGAGGGCTGCGAAAGTGCCGATGCTGACCCCCGCCAACGCCAAAAGCGCGCCTTCACGAATCACGAACCGCATTATGTCGCTGCGCCGCGCGCCGAGGGCCATGCGGATGCCGATCTCCTGCGTGCGCTGTGCCACGGTGTAATGCATCAATGCAAAAATGCCGACGGTCGCCAAAACCAGTGCGATGAGGGAAAAGAGACCGAGGAGCGACGTCTGGAAACGCCGGGGTGAGAGCTGCTCTGAGAGTTGCTCGTTCATCGTGGTGACCGGAGAAAGTATCGCAACCGGATCGAGGCTGCGAATCAGCGAGCGAAGCGTCACGGCGGTTATTCGCGGGTCGCCCGCGGTCCGGACGACAAAATCCCGGGGCGTGCTTCCCGACTGTTTGTACCATTCAAAAACATGCGGCACGGGTTCGCGCTCAAGGCCATTGCGCCGCATATTTCCGACAACGCCGATGACGGTTACCCAATCATCGTTGCGTCCGCGCGGATCCTGTCCTTTAAATCGCTTGCCGACGGGATCTTCGCCGGGCCAGTAGCGCCGCGCCATATTTTCATCGATCAGCGCGACAAGCGGAGAGTTCGCCATGTCCTGCTGGGAAAAATAACGCCCTCGCAAAAGTAATGCTCCCATGGCCTGCAGATAGTCTCCGCTAACCGTTTGCCAAATGAGAGGCGTCCACTTGTCGGGAGGTTCGGGCTCTCGGCCTTCAATCGCCCTCAGGCCAAGGTTTTGCACGTTGCTCAATTCGAATAAGTCAGAGATTGCGCCGGCGGCTTTCACTCCCGGCAATGCGGCCGCGCGTTCGAGGGCTTCTTCGTGCAATACAAGTGTCCTTGCTTGGGAGACGCCCGCAGGCATAGTTACACGCAGGGTCAGCAGCCGCTCCGGTTGAAAGCCCAGGTCAACTTCTTCGAGCGCCAGAAAACTCCGGACCAGCAGTCCTGCGCCTGTTAGCAGGACGATGGCCAGCGCGAATTCCAGCACCACGAGAGCGTTTCGCATCCGCCTCAGCGCCACCGAACCGGACGCACTTCTGAATGCCCCCTTTAGCGACTCTTGCGGGTCACTCTGAGATATTCTCCAAGCCGGGATCAGCCCGAAAACCACTGTGGCGAGCAGTGAGACGGCCAACGTGAAGCCGAGTACACGAGCGTCGACCCGCGCTTCGTCCAGCCGGGGAATGTCGCCTGGGCCAAAGGTTATCAGAGCGTGTAAACAGAAAGAGGCAAGCAGCAGACCCAAGCAGCCCGAAACCAAAGCAAGCAGTGCGCTCTCGGTGAAGAGTTGTCGTGTGAGCCGGCTGCGTCCCGCTCCAAGAGCCGTGCGCAAGGCCATCTCATGAGTGCGGCCTGCACCACGCGCGAGAACTAGATTCGCTACGTTGCTGCACGCAATCAGCAGCACGGAAATTACGGCGCCGAACAGTACGAAAAGGGCCAGGCGCATATTGGCGCTGAGGTTAAGGCCAAGAGGAAAAGCTCTAACCGGCGCGCGGTTCGGATCGGGATCGGATTCCGCCAGGTGAGCGAAGAGCGAGTCGATCTCTGCCTGCGCCTGCTGAAGGCTTACGCCCGTCTTAAGGCGGCCGACAACCAACCATCGCGCGTAGAAAAGGCGCGTATTGCTCGGATCAATCTTTGTCGTCAGCGCCGCCTCCTGCCAAGACCGGTTGGTGGTTAGCGGCGCCCAGAATTGCTGATCCTTGTCAGGAAAATGAAAGGTTGCAGGCATCACACCGATGATCTTCCACTCGATGCCGTCGATTTGGAGGTTCTGGCCGATTGCCTCTGGCGAGCCGCCGAACCGGCGAAGCCATAAGCCATGGCTCAAGACCACAACGTGGGCCTGATGCAGCTCCTCTTCAGAAGTGAAGGTCCGTCCAAGCTCCGGCCAGATTCCCATCGTTGGAAAAAAGTCTGCAGAAACAAATGCGGGTAAGACCAATTTCCCGGGATCTTTGTACGAAAGTGGGCGGAGGAGAACAGCCTCGATAATGCTAAAAATGGCCGTATTAGCGCCAATCCCGAGGGCAAGAGTAAGTACTGCAACCGCCGTGAAGCCGGGGTTTTTGCGCATCATGCGCAGGCCAAAGCTCAAGTCCTGAAGGAGGCTGTCGATGAAACTTGTACCTCGCGCGTCGCGACATTCCTCCTTGGCTCGCTCTACGCCGCCGAACTCAATACGCGCGCGCCGCAGCGCCTCTTCGCGCGGAACGCCATTGCGTACCAAATCCTCCGCGAACACCTCAATGTGGAAACGCAACTCCGCATCCATCTCGCGTTCCATCCGCGAGCGCCGCAGCAGCGCGCGCACCCACGACCGCACCTTGCTCCACAACCGCATACTTCCTTCCTTTACCTCGACAAGCAACTAGTTCCTGAAAATCCGCGAACCCTCGCTCACAAACTCCCTCTCATTCGTACCTCAACGCCACCATGGGATCCACGCGCATCGCCCGCCGCGCGGGAAGCCAGCCCGCAAAGAGCGCCACCGCAATGAGCAACAAAGAGACTCCTGCGAACGAAATTGCATCTGCCGGGTTCAGCCCGAAGAGTATGGCCGAAATCAATCGCGCAATTGCCGCCGACACAGCGATTCCAATTACCGTTCCAAACAACATCGGTCGGGCACATTCCCGGAGCACTAGGGCAAATACCTGCTGGCGTTGTGCGCCCAACGCCATCCGGATACCGATTTCGTGTGTTCTCTCCACAACGCTGTAACCGACCATGCCATAGACGCCCAGACACGCCAGGAACAAACCGAGCGCGCCGACAATGCTGGAGAGAATCCCGCCGATCCGCGAAATCACAAAGTAAGGGTCAAACGAAACCATCCAGTCGAGAGGGGCGAGAACAACAGGGAGGTTGGGGTCCACGCGGCGCACGGCGGCGCCGAGGGCGGACAGGAGACCGGATGCGCTGCCGCTGGTGTGCACCAAGAGCGTGCTAGTTGACTCTCGGGTCTGCGAAAGCGGCAAATAAAGATACGACTCGTCAACTTTGCCCAGAAAGAGGCTGTGCACATCTCGAACGACACCGATTATCTCGCTGCCGGGAGAAAACGGAGCCGTCACGCCGGGGTAGGGAGCTGGCCCATTCACCGATCCGATCGCTAAACGTTTGCCGATGGAATTTTGGCCGGGCCAGAATCGCCGCGCCGTGGCTTCGCTAATAACCAGAACAGGAGCCTCTGTCTCGGCCTCTTGGACGGTGAAGCTGCGGCCGCTGACGATAGGAATGCCTAGCGTCTCGAAATAATTCGGCAGAACATAGCTGTAGCCAGCCGCCGGTCGCTTGTCTTTGCCGCCCTCACTGGCTGGTGGCTCTGCGTCGTCAGTCCCAACCGGTACAAATCTGTTGCCGCCTGAAATCGGCGCGCGCGACGCTTGCGTAACTGCAGTAATGCCAGGAAGACCTCTAATCTCATCCATCAGCTGCCGGCTGAGCTTAAACAGTCGCGCCTGGCTATAGCCCATTGAGGGCTCAGCCATTTCCAGGGACAAGTGCACGACATGTTTGGTGTCAAATCCAGGATCGATTCGGAGCGCTCGCTGCGAGCCTCGCAGCAGGAGCGCTGAGTTGATCAGCAGCACGAGACACGCTGCGACCTGCACAACAATGAGCAAATCGTGCAGGCGGGATTTGCTCAGCCGCTGTCCCAGCATGCTGCCGCTATCTTTCAGCGCGGAGTTGACATCCACGCGCAATGCCTGCAGCGCCGGAGTCAAACCAAACGCCACTCCCGTCAGCAAGGAGATGAGCACGGTATAACCGAAAATGCGGATGTCGGGAGTAACCTGCAACGCGATGGCGCCCCAGTACGAAGGAATTGCGGAAGCAATTTCCACGACAATGAGATGTAGCGTCCACCACGCGAAGGGAAGGCCCACAGCCCCAGCCAAAAGAGCGATCAGAGTGCTTTCGATTAACAACTGTTGTAACAGCCGGCTGCGGCCGGCTCCGAGCGAAAGGCGCACGCCGATTTCGCGCCTGCGCGTCGCCGCTTCCTGCGCGCAACTGTTCTGCCAGAACTTTCAATTCTGCTTGTGCATCAGGCAAGGCAATACCAGCCTTCAGGTGTCCGTACACAATCCCGGCGGGCACACTGCGGTTTTCCAGGCTCTCGCGCGTGCCGTCGCCCAAGAGAGGCCGTGCCGCGATCGGCGCCCAGAGAGCGGGTACTCTCGAAAGCGTGCCAAGATAGTCGACGGGTGTCACACCAACGATGGTGAAGGCCACACGGTCGAGGTGAATCACGGATCCCACGACGCTAGGATCCGAGTGAAGCTGGCTCTGCCAGAAATTGCCGCTCAGAACGACCACTGGTGGCGCGCCTGATTGATCATCTTCCGGCAGAAACAACCGGCCAGCCGCTGGTTGTGCTCCGAGCAGTTGAAAGTAGTCGCCCGAAACAAAAACACAGGTCAGCCGCTGCGTGCCTCCCTTTAGCAATTGCGGCAGATGAAAGCCGAGCGCGCCTACTACACGCGGCATGTTTTCCGAGCTGTCAACGGAGAGCTCAGATGTGGTTACGTTCGTTATCCCGCCCCACATCGCTAAGTCAGAAAGGGCTTTGGTGTGGTCGCGATAATAAATGTAATCTGCATACGAGAAGGCCCCGCGATCCTCTCTTTCCGCCGTGCGGTATACGCCGACTAGGCGGTCCGGATCTTTCACAGCCCGCGGTCTTAGGGCCACAGCATCGAACACGGTGAAGACGGTCGTGTTTGCGCCAATTCCCAGGGCCAACGCAAGCACAGCGGTCGCTGTGAAGCCTGGATTCTTTCGCAGCATCCGCAAGCCGAAGCGCAAGTCCTGGAGGAGGCCGTCGACAAAGCTGATTCCACGCGCTTCGCGGCATTCTTCCTTGGCGCGCTCAACGCCGCCAAACTCAATGCGCGCGCGCCGCAGCGCTTCTTCTCGCGGCACGCCGCTGCGTGCCAAGTCTTCCGCGAACGCCTCAATGTGGAAGCGCAGCTCCGCATCCATCTCGCGTTCCATCCGCGAGCGCTGCATCATGCTGCGCACCCACGACCGAACTCGCCTCCACTGCGTCATACTTCCTCCGCCGTCGTCCCTAAGATTCCTTCAATCAACTCCGCCATGCGGTTCCACTTTTCTGCTTCCGTTTGCAGTTTGCGTTTGCCCGCCGCCGTCAGCCGGTAATATTTCGCCTTGCGCTTGTTTTCCGACTCGCCCCATTCGCTGGCGATCCAGCCTTGATGCTCAAGCCGATAAAGCGCGGGATACAGCGAGCCCTGCTGAATTTCCAGCCGGTCTTTCGAAATTTGTTGGATGCGCAGCAAGACGCCGTACCCATGCAGCGGGCCCAGCGACACCGCCTTGAGGATCAGCATGTCCAGCGTGCCCTGCAGCAGCTCCATCTGTTTTTTGTCCATGAAGCGTCTCTCTCCTAGATGGCCTAGGAATCTACGCCTCTTCTCCTAGGCTGTCAAGGAGAATCGTTGTCCACTACCGGGCGGGAAAAGGTTCAGCACTTCCGGAGGTCAAACCATGTCAAACCTGAGACCGCCGGCGGGCCAATTGTCAAATCTGTTTCACTCGATCATCGCATCGGTTTCGCCGCGCTATTTTTCACGTATGCTCTTTTTATGAGATATGTGCTCGGCTTTGACGGCGGCGGCACAAAAACGGAATGCGTCCTCATGGACGAAACCGGTGCGATACTCGCGCGCTCCCGCTCCGGCCCTTCCAATGCCGTCAACGTGGGTCCAGAGGCTGCCGCTGCTGCTCTTGCGGAAGCGGGCAAGGAGGCGCTGCGTTCTGCGGCACAGCAACCCGCCAGTGTCGCTTTCGTTCTTGCGGGCATTTCTGGCGCAGGCGAGCCGGCTGTTCAAGCGGAAATCAAAACCCTTCTTCAACCCACGTTTCCCAAGGCCTCGATCGTGATCACCAGTGATTTGCCGCTTACCCTGGCAGCGACTGGCGAAATCCCCAGTGCTGTCGTAATTGCAGGAACAGGCTCCGCCGTCCTGGGAAGGACCGCTCCCTTGAAATTGGCTCGTGCCGGTGGATTCGGCCCCATCATTGGCGATCCTGGAAGCGCCAACGACATCGGGCGAAAGACGGTTGCCCGCTGTTTTCAAAAATTCCTGAACAACGAACAATTCCCGCTGACCGACGAAATCCTCCACACTTTTGATTGCACTTGGACCCATTTTGTTGATCTGGTCCGCGAACAGCCCACTGTCATCTTTCCTAAAATATTTCCCATCGTTGCAAAAGCGTCCGAGGCCGGCGATGCTTCAGCGCGATCGATCTTGATCACCGCCGCCAAAGATTTGTTGCAACAAGTCTTTGAAGTTCTCAGTCAACTCCAATTGCAGAATACGAGTTTCTTCCTTGCAAAAACCGGCGGAGTCTTCGAGGGCAGTCCTTTTCTTAATGCGGAATTCGACCGTCTGGTTCGCGAAATCGCTCCCAGGGTCCGCATTGGCCCGCTCCCTCGGCCAGTTGCCGAATCCGCTGCCCTACTTGCCCGCGATGCCTTGACGAGCCCGCTGCAAATCCCCGAAAGTTAATTTATGCCCGAATCCGTTGCACCCGAACCGGTCGCGCCCGAACGTGCCGCGAAAGATCGCGAACGCGCGCGTGTCGCCGCCGGCGAGGAGCTTGCTGCGCTGCTGCATCATCCTTCCGCGGATGTTCTCCTCGCGCTGCTCGACAATCCCGCGCTCGACGAACCGCAACTCTGCTTACTCCTGGAACGAAAAGATCTCCCCAGCGAAATCCTCGAAGAAGTGGGCAAGCGAAAGCCGCTCCTTAAAAGCTATCGCGTGAAAAAGGCGCTTTGCTTTCATCCGCGTGGGCCGCGCCTTGCCACACTGCGCCTCATCCGCGACCTTTATCTGATGGATCTCGTCCAACTCGCGCTTTCGCCGGCCGTCCCGGCCGAACTAAAACGCAACGCGGAGGAGCAACTCCTCGCGCGCCTTTCGCAGATTCCGCTGGGCCAGAAAATCACTCTGGCCCGCCGCGGCCCTGCGCGCGTCGCTGGCGCCCTGCTCGCAGAAGGCCATCCGCAAATCGTTTCTGTGGTTCTCGACAATCCGTATTTAACCGAGGCGCAAATCCTGAAAACTCTTTCACGCGAAAAGCTTCCGGCGCCCGTGGTCCCAGCGATCATTCATCACCGGAAGTGGTCCATCTCGTACAACATTCGCATCGCGCTTCTGCGCCAGCCTTCTGCGCCGCTGGCCACCATTCTTTCCTACTTGCCACAGCTCACTGTTTCCAACCTCCGCGAACTCGCCGCTCCCGGCATTGTTCCGGAAACCTTGCGCCGCTACATCCAGGCCGAAGTGCAGCGCCGCCTCAGCCGCGGGGCCGCCAAGGGTTCCCAAACCTCCAAAGACCAATGACTTGGCGCCTCAAACACTGACTCACCGTTGGGTACGCGATGCGTCCGCCTTTCTGAAATTCTGTGTCGTAGGATTTGCTGAGTCATTTTATCGGCTGTGTTCGAATAAAGTGTTATAAGAGATACGATTGGCGGGAACAAAACACAGTCCTCCGGCGTCCTATGTCCTGTGGTGTTGACCGGCGTATTCTGGCAACATTGGGACGGCGATTCGTCTCCGGCGCCGCGGTACGTTATCCCTGGCAGGGGGTCACAACCACGAAATGAGCTTGGGGGATCAAGCATCCCGGCGCCTGGAACGCCGCTGGGCGCCACGCTACTCTTTCAGGGCAAACCTCGAAATCGAATGGGGCTCCGCGGTTCTCCGCGGCAACACGCGCGACATCAGCTCGAACGGAATGTTCATCGAAGTCCCCGATACACTGTGGATCGGCGCGGGCTTCATGGCGCGGCTGCATCTCCCGCAGCCCCTCAAACTACATTGCCAGGTCAAGCGCGTCGAGCCCGGCCGCGGCATGGGCGTCTCCGTGGCGCTTGCCGAATCCGAAAGCCGGAAACTTTACAGCGACCTTCTTTCCTCCCTCACTCCTCCCGGCGTTTGAGGCGGCTTATACTAGAGTGGACGCCGTACCGCGAAGCTAGTTGCGGGCATTCGGCTAGGCCTTTGCATTCGAGAACGAACGCGAACGGGTCATGTGTGTGGGAAACATGCCACGCGAGATTGCGCTAGCGTGCTTTTTCGAACTGGCGCTCGAACGCCACGAAGTTCTATGCGCCAAGAAACTATGACGCGCTGCCTGGACTGCGGCTCACCGCGGACCGCGGATCAGTGTCCCGCCTGCGGCCTCACTTCCGCGGCGGCGGAGGTGATGTTTCGCCGGCGCTTTATGAAGCGCACCGGCGTATTCCTCGCCGGCTCGCTGGCGTTCCCGTATATCAGCCAGATTTATCCGCCGCTGGACCTTGATCTCATGCTGGTGGTCTTCGGCGTGATTTTTTTTGTGGCGTTGACGCTTGCAGTGGTGCTCGACCGGCGCGCGCGAAGGCGGCAGGAACTCGAAATGCTCAAGCACGTCTACGGTGGCTTCATCCTGCTGCCTTGGATTCTGGCCGGGATGCTTTTTGTGAATGGCAGGCTCGATTCCCAGAAAAACCTGACCTATCACACCGCGATTGTGGACGGCCGCTACAACATGCCGGGCATTGTGCGCGGGACGCGGCGGTTGATCGTCCGCAGTTGGCGTACTGGTGCGAAATACGAGCGCCTGGCCGTGGATTCCGACGATTACGACCGCTTTAAGCCGGGCGACCAGGTGAACGTCGCGGTCGAGCCGGGCGCGCTGGGTATTCCCTGGTATTACGGCGTGTACAGGCGGTGACGGCGAGTCGATTTTTTTGACTTCAAATCCTCCTCAAATTTTTCGTTCACGGCAACTAGGCGTGCGCCCCTACACCCGTCAATAAGCGGGCTGGCCGTTCATCTTCAGCGGGATTTGCAACTGCAGAACGGAGCCGTTCTTGCCGAGGCGGAATGACACTTGCTGCATGGGGCCGACGTCGCGCGTCTTCCATTCCGGAGTTTCGAGTGTCTCGCTGGGTTTGTCAGCGGGTGACCATTCCACGTTGTCTCCAGCCGGCTTTATTGTTTGCGGATCGATTTCGTAGACTTCTTCCTCTTTCACGTTTACCAGCAGATAGCGCTTCCAGAGGCGCACAAGCAACAGTCCTTTTTTCTCCGTGTGATACATGCTCCAGGATTTCGGCGCCTCGTCATTGAATTTCACGATGGCAAATTCCACCGATTTCCAAACCTGCTTCTGCGCCGACCCCTGGGCCTGGACTGCGGTTCCAGTGAAATACCAAATGGATGCAACCCAAAGAGTTCCCATAACAATAGCGAGGCTAAGAGCGGGCCGTCTTAGGGTTCCCCTTCCAAAGAGGCTCGCAAGCAGAGCTGCGGGAGCTGCATACAGTCCGAGTCCAGCAATCCACGTAACCAGTGAGTCGTAAGAATCTCCTCTCCCAACGTTGACCAAAATGCCGAAGAGAATCCACAACAATTCCGATAGACCCACAAGGGCGATGGCACCTACTGCAAGATAGCCTCTCCACGCCGGAGTGCCGATCCTGGGCGATGTTCTCCACCAACGCTTGACTGCCCAAATCAGGGTTGTCAGCGTCGC
>QHYL01000416.1 GCA_003224105.1 Acidobacteriota bacterium
GCACGGCCGGCATGGAGCATGCGCACGGACACGCGCACCTGCAGGCTCATGCAACTGCGCCCGTTCCCGTTCAAGCGGGGCGCGAAGAAATGCATCCTGTGGCGGCGGCACCGGCAGCGGTTCCTGCGCCCGTTCCAGCGAGCGCGCATGGCGTGCGCTACACCTGCCCGATGGATCCGGAGATTGTGCAAATTGGGCCGGGCGTGTGTCCGAAGTGCGGGATGGCGCTTGAGCCGATGGATGTGCTCGCGGAAGTGGAGGCTGACCCGGAGTACGAGTCAATGCAGCGGCGGTTCTGGGTGAGCGCCGCGCTGTCTTTGCCCGTTTTGCTGCTTTCCATGTTTGGCGATGCGCTTGGTTTGCGGATGGCGCACAGCGTCCGCAACGCGATCGAATTTGTCCTGAGCACGCCGGTGGTGCTGTGGGGCGGCTGGCCGTTTTTCGAGCGCTTCTGGGCGTCGCTGGTGAACCGCAGCCCAAACATGTTTACCCTAATTGGGTTGGGGACCGGCGCGGCGTATGTCGAGAGTGTGGTCGCGACATTTTTCCCGCGAGCGTTTCCTGTCTCCTTCCGCGGAATGAAGGGCGCGGCTCCAGTTTATTTCGAAGCGGCGGCGGTGATTACGACGCTGGTCTTGCTCGGGCAGATTTTGGAATTGCGTGCCAGACAACGCACCAGCGGTGCGATTCGAGCTTTGCTGAATCTTGCGCCGCAGCAAGCGCATTTACTAGTGGCGGATGGCGCGGAAAAAGATGTGGCCCTCGACCAGGTGAGGCGCGGCGGCCGGCTGCGCGTCCGTCCCGGCGAGCGCATTCCCGTTGACGGAGTGATTCGCGAAGGCGCAAGCGCTGTCGACGAATCGATGGTCACGGGCGAGCCGATGCCCGTCGAGAAGGAAGCGGGCGACACTATTACCGGCGGCACGTTGAACACGAGCGGCAGCTTCGTGATGGAGGCGCAGCACGTCGGAAGCGAAACCACGCTGGCGCAAATCGTGAAGCTCGTGAGCGAGGCGCAGCGCAGCCGCGCGCCGATGCAGCGGCTAGCCGACCGCGTGGCCTCTTACTTTGTTCCTGCCGTTGTGCTGGCCGCAGTTCTGGCGTTCTTCGGCTGGCTCTTCTTTGGCCCCGAACCGCGCTTCGCTCACGCGCTTGTCGCTGCGGTGTCTGTTCTGATCATTGCGTGCCCGTGCGCGCTCGGACTGGCGACGCCCATGTCCATCATGGTCGCGGTCGGCCGCGGCGCTCACGCGGGCGTGCTAGTTCGTAACGCCGAGGCGCTAGAGACTTTCGCGAAAGTCGACACGATTGTCGTCGATAAGACAGGCACGCTTACTCAAGGAAGGCCATCTGTCGTCACTGTTTCCGTTCTAGAAGGCCTCGGTCTTACGAAAGACCAATTATTGCAGCTTGCCGCCAGTGTCGAGCGACACAGCGAACACCCGCTTGCTCGCGCGATCGTTCGGGCTGCAGAAGAAAAAGGTTTGGATCCCCTAGAGGTTAATGAATTTCGAGCAACATTTGGCGGCGGCGTTCGCGGCGAAGTGTTTGGAGCGCGAGTTCTTGTCGGCACGATGAAGTTTCTCGAGGATCAGGGCTTGGACGAGTCGACGCTCCCCGATCCCGAGCATTCGGAGATTGATTTCCCCTTGGAACGTTACGCTTCGACAAGCATCGTCTTTGTCGCTGTGAGCGACGCTCTAGTGGGCGCAATCGCTCTTGCGGACACCTTAAAAAACACCACACCGGGGGCAATCTCTAGGCTTCGCAACGAAGGAATGCGGATAGTCATGTTAACCGGTGACCAGAAGGTGTCGGCAGAGGTCATTGCGCGACAACTTCAAATCGATGATGTGCGAGGGCAGGTGCTTCCCGAACAGAAGGCGAGAATCATTGAAGAACTGAAAAAGGAGGGCCGCACTGTGGCCATGGCTGGCGACGGTATCAACGATGCGCCCGCGCTTGCGGCAGCTGACGTCGGCATCGCCATGGGAACAGGCACGGACGTCGCAATCGAAAATGCAGGCATCACGCTGCTCAAAGGCGATTTGCGCGGAATCGTCCGCGCGCGCAAGTTGAGCCGTGCCACGATTCGCAACATCAAGCAGAATCTGGCCTGGGCTTTTCTTTACAACGTGATCGGCATCCCTGTTGCCGCTGGCGTCTTCTATCCGCTGCTAGGCTGGTTGCTCAGCCCCATGCTGGCAAGCGCGGCGATGAGCTTCAGCTCTGTTTCTGTGATCGCTAACGCGCTACGCTTGCGCAAAGTTGGCTTGTAATGCCTTGTGGTGCCTGATTTGATTTAGAGGACTCACTTCCTCGCGGAAAATCAGGTCAAAAGATCCCCTGGTCCGGTTCCTGACCTATAGCGATTCCTATCGTCTAATTCAGCGAGACGAGGGAACTTTTCCCGAAGTCTTTCGTACTTCATTACGAAAGCCCTGTAGCAGCCCAAACATGAGCGGGGGTCCTGTATGTCGAGTAATGGCAATGGCTTAGCAAATGGAAAGAATGGCAAGAAACGCCGCCGGCGGGTCATCTGGGCGGCCGCGGCCCTTCTGATTCTGGGAGGTGGCGGTTACGGCGTGAAGGCGGCCCTAAGTCCCAACCATGCCATTGATCCCTCTAAGCTGGCGTCCGCGGAACGCGGCGACCTGGCGCGCGTGGTGGTTGCCACCGGAAAGATTGAGCCGCTCTCTAAAGTCGAAGTGAAATCCAAAGCCAGTGGCATCGTGAAAAGGCTTTATGTGGATTACGGCGACCGGGTAAAGCAAGGCCAAATTCTGGCGGATCTTGACAAGGTGCAACTTGAGGCGGCAGTGCGAGCCGCAACCGCGAACCTGCAGGCGGCGGAAGCAGCCTTGCAATCCGCGAAGGCCACTTTGGAGCGCAATAAAGTGGATGCGGAAGGGCCGGACGTGTCCTTTCTGAAGCTCAGCATGGAGCGCGCCGAACAAATGTACAAAGACGGCGTGATGTCCAAGAGCTTGGTGGAAGACGCGGAGAAGAATTACCAGCTCGCGCTGAACAAGCAGGTCAGCGCGCAGCGGAACCTCTTGGTTTCGCAGGCGGAAATCGCCAAATGCGAAGCGCAAGTCGCGCAAGCGAAAGCTTCGCTGGAAAATTCTCAAGAGGATCTTCGCAACTCGACGATTGTCAGCCCGATTGATGGGCTTGTTCTTTCCCGCGACGTGAACGTGGGAGACGCAGTTAGCTCGATTCTCGTGTTGGGTTCGCAAGCTACGTTAATCATGACGCTGGGCGACGTCAGCGAAGTCTACGTCCAGGGAAAAGTGGATGAAGCGGACATCGGCAAGGTTTATTTGGATCAGCCGGCGCGCATCGTCGTGGAGTCGTTCAAGGACAAGAAATTTACAGGCAAAGTGACGAAGATTTCTCCGCTTGGCAAAGAGAAGGACAATGTGACCACGTTTGAAGTGCGCGTTTCAATCTCCAATCCCGGCGGCGAGTTGAAAGCCAACATGAGCGCGAACGCCGAAATCCTTCTCGAAGAAAAGAAAAATGTGCTCATGATTCCGGAGGCGGCGCTGATTTACGACAAGGACCGCAAAGCGTCCGTCGAAATCCCCGACGCCAAGGGAGAAAACGGCAAGAAGAAGCTCAGCGTCAAACTCGGTATTTCGAACGGCGTGAAGACGGAAATCCTCGAAGGCCTCAACGAAAAGCAGCAAGTCGTTCTGCAATAGCTTTCGGGCCGGGCGGAGCGCCATGAACTTCACCGACCTATTGCGCGACACGCTGGGAACTCTTTGGGCGCACAAGCGCCGCACGCTGCTAACGATGTTCGGCATCGCCTGGGGCATCATCTCCATCACCATCATGGTGGCGGCGGGCGAAGGCCTCGGTGATGGCATCCAGAAAAATCAGGAAACTTTCGGCAAGGACGTGATGATCGTTTTCGCCGGCAGAACCAGCATGCAGGCGGGCGGCACGCGCTCGGGGCGACTCATTCGCTGGCTGGAAGACGATTACATCCAAGTTGCGAAAGAGGCTCCCGCTTGCAAATACGTGATGCCGGAACTCGGCAATGGCGTCCAGGTTCGCAGCCTCTTCAACAGCGGCTCGATTCAGGTGGTGGGCGCGCTGCCGCCATTCGCTGAAATCCGTAGCGTGGCCACGGCGCAGGGGCGCTTCTACAACGACGAGGATAATACAGAAGCGCGCAACGTCGCGTTCCTCGGCAGCGACACGAAGAAGCAATTGTTCTCCGAGCGCGATGCGGTAGGCCAGACCGTTTGGATGAATGGCATTCCTTACACGGTCATCGGTGTGATGAAACCAAAAGACCAAAACTCCAGCTACGACGGGTTCGACACTCGCAAAGTGTTTATTCCCTTCAATTCCATGCGGCGCGATTTTCCGAACAAGCCCCCAGCCGTGGAGCACAGCGTGGACCGCCTTCTGGTTGCTCCCTGGTCGCTTGAGACGCACACGGATTGCGTCCACCAGATTCGCCGAACGCTCGGCCGGCTGCACAATTTCGACCGGCGCGACGAAGAGGCGGCCAGCATTTGGGACACCGTGAAAAATGCGCAGGCCAACCGTATGATTATCGTTGGGATGGAGATTTTTATGGGCGCCGTCGGTATTGCGACTCTTTTTCTCGGCGGGCTTAGTGTCATGAACGTGATGCTGGTGAGCGTTCGGGAACGCACGCGCGAAATTGGCGTTCGCATGGCCCTCGGCGCGACGCGACGATCCATTTTGCGCCAATTTTTTCTGGAAACGATTTTCGTCGTGGCTATCAGCGGCGGGATTGGCTTGATTATCTCTTACGGTTTCTGCGGTGTGGTCAATCTGGCGCCGATGCCTCCTTTTTTCAGCGGCATGTTGACGAACTGGAAGATCGCCGCCATGTCGATCGCGTTACTCGCCGTGATTTCCATTCTCTCGGCGCTGTATCCGGCGAACAGGGCGGCTTCTGTAGACCCCATTGAAGCTCTCCGGTTTGAGGCTGGTGGATGATGTTCACCGAAATCTTCAAGCAGGCGTGGACGGCGCTAGGGCGCAACCCCATTCGCAGCTTCCTGACCATGTCGGGGATTTCGTGGGGGATTGTGGCGGTCACGCTGCTGCTGAGTTATGGCTCCGGCTTTCGCGGCGTACTAATGTACACGTTTGAAGTCTTCGGGAAAGGAGCAGTGATTGCGTGGCCGGGAACCACAAGTGAACAAGCCGGCGGGGAACGCGCGGGCAAACCTGTCCGCTTTGAAGAAGAAGACGCCGAATGGGTCAAGGCGCAATCGCCACTCGTGAAGCGCGTCACGCGGGAAACGGTTCGCTTCGAGGGTGTTTCTTACGGCGAGCGGCTTTCCTCCTCCGCCGTTCGCGGCGTGTTTCCGGAGTACGGCGAAATGCGCAACGAAGTGCCGACCGACGGCCGGTGGATTACTCCGGAAGACATTGCGGAGCGCCGCCGCGTCGTTTTTCTTGGCGCTCGCCTTCGCAAGAAACTTTTCAGCGGTGAACCTGCGGTTGGCGAGGTCGTGCGCATCAATGGCGTGCCGTTCACGGTCATCGGCTCGATGGACATGAAGTTTTCCGACAGCTGCTATTTCAATTGTGACGACGAGTCCGCTTTTGTCCCCTACACATCCGCCAGCGACCTGTGGGACACAAAGTATTCCAGCGTGATGGTCTTCGAGCCGGTTGCTCCGGTTTTCGAAGCGCAAGCGATACAGCAATTCCGCACGGCCATCGCCAATCGCCAGCACTTTTCGCCGAACGACAAGCGCGCCATCACCATGTTTGGACGCGAAGAATTCAAGCCCGTCATGGAAGGCATCACCATTGGCATCGAAGCGCTACTCTTCTTTATCGGCGCCATGACGCTGGGCATCGGCGGCGTGGGCGTGATGAATATCATGCTGGTTTCGGTCGAAGAGCGCGTTCGGGAAATTGGTCTGCGACGCGCGCTGGGCGCGAGGAAATCACACATTCGCTCGCAGTTTTTGCTGGAGGCGCTGGTGATGACGCTTGCGGCTGGGGCCATCGGGATGCTGTTATCCTGGGCGCTCACCTCCCTGATTGGCACGCTTCCGTTTCTCGGGCCTGCTTACGAAGATGAATCAGGCAAAGTGGACATTCACTTGACGCTGTCTCTTTTCACTATGGCTCTTTCCACAATCGCACTGGTCCTTGTCGGCGTGATTAGCGGCTGGCTCCCCGCTATGCAAGCGGCCAAGCTCGATCCTGTGGAAGCCCTCCGCTACGAATAAGAAGCTTTTAGTTGTTAGTTCCAAGTATTGAGGAAAAGAGCCAATCTAAGAACGGGAAGTAGAAGCGAGCGCCTTGGGATGATGACGATGGGCAACGCCTCCGAGACTGAAGACCAAGAACCAAAAACTAAGAGCCAAGGCCAAGAATTGCTTTCTTAGCTCTGGCCGAGGATTGAGTCAAAGTAGGCGAGCATTTCAGGCGAATCCCATTGCTGAGGGCCGTAGAACTTGCGCGCGATTTTTCCATTGCGGTCGATGACGTAAGTGTCAGGAAATACAGGAGTGCCGTAATCGAGCGCAACTTTCCGTGTAGGTTCGCGGAAGGTGGGGAAAACCACTCCCTGATCCTTCAGGAACTTTTGGTAGGCATCGCGATCTTCATCCACGCTCACGCCGAGCACCAGCGCGTTGCGCGATTCAATGTATTCTTGCAGCTTGTTCAGCGAGGACGTTTCTTCCACGCATGGCGGGCACCAGGTGGCCCAGAAATTCAGGACCACGACCTTGCCTCGCAAATCGCTGAGACGGCCTGGCTTGCCGCCGATGTCCGTGGCGAAGTCTTCCGCCTTCTTGCCCGCAACGGTGGGCTCGCCTTGCCGGTACATCGGGCGCGCGAAAAGAACGAAGACGAGGGCGATGAATCCAACCACGCCCCAAGCCGCCATTTTTCTTAGCAATCCCATCAAGTAATATGGTAGCGCATTCCTACAGAGCCGGAAACCGGTTCCAGCTCCAACAAACATGGCGAGCGACAATGCCAACCTGTCCGAGGTGAAGCAGCCTGTCATGGCTTCCGCGCCGCACGTTGTCACCGCCATTGTTCCTGCACGCAATGAGGAAGCCATGATAGCTGCCTGCATCGAGTCATTGGCGCGCCAGCCGGAGATTGCGCAAATCCTGGTGGTCAACGACCAATCTTCGGACGCAACCGCCGACGTGGTGCGCCGGTGCATGAAGGAAATCTCCAATCTTCGCCTTCTCGAAACAAAGGAGTTGCCCGACGGCTGGGTGGGAAAAAATCATGCCCTTTGGGTTGGCGTTCAGCAGGCCACAAGTCCGTGGCTTTTATTCACCGACGCGGACGCAAAGCATGCTCCCAACTCCGTGGCCCGCGCGCTGCAAATTGCACGAGAGCAAAAGACCGCACTGGTCTCCTTTTCTCCCGAGCAAATCAGCCGCAACTGGTACGAAAAAGCTCTCATTCCCTTCATCTATCTGCGGCTGGCGAAGAGATTCTCGTATGATCGAGTGAACGATCCTGCTTCGCCGGTAGCCGCGGCGAACGGGCAATTTCTGCTGATCCGCCGCGATGCGTACGATGCCATTGACGGCCACCGCGGCGTGGCTGGCGAAGTTCTGGAAGACGTCGCGATTGCGTTGCGCGTCAAGCAGGCGGGCCACCGGATTTGGTTCGGCTCCGGCAACGGCCTGGTGCAAACACGGATGTACACTTCGTTCAGCGCGATGTGGGAAGGCTGGAAGAAAAATCTTTACCGCCTGATAGGCGGAACGCCATGGGCGGTTGTCCGCGAAATGGAATCCACACTTCCCTGGATTCCTTTCCTGTTGATCTTGCTTGGCCTGAAGTTCCCGTTCTTGATTTTCCTTGGCGTGCTGTTCTTGATTATGCGCCAGACCATTTACGGCCTTGAACTCGCGCATAACCATTACCCGTTTTCCTTCATCTTTTATTACCTCCCTGCAGCCTTTTTATATGCCGGCGTGCTCTGGGCGTCCTACCGGGGCCACATGAGGGGCCGAATCGCCTGGAAGGGCAGGGAATACTCCATCGGCGCCCCGGAATCTGTAAAATAGCTAGTGGCAAAGACATGGTCCTCCTAACACGAAAAATCGAGTTTTCGGCCTCGCACCGCTATCACAACCCGAATTTTTCGGCCGAGGAAAATCATCGAGTCTTTGGGAAGTGCAACAACCCGCATGGCCACGGGCACAACTACACGCTGGAAGTGACCGTGGCCGGCGAGCCGGATCCGGTGACCGGCATGGTGCTGGATCTGAAGGAATTGAAAGAAATTCTCGAACGCGAAGTGATGCAGCGCATGGATCACCGCCACCTGAATTACGAAGTGCCGGAACTGGCGGGACAAATTCCTACCTGCGAGAACATTGCGCGGGTTATCTGGAACCTGCTGGAGCCGAAAATCACGCAAGGAAAGTTGCACCGCGTGCGGCTCTACGAATCGCCGGATCTTTTCGCCGACTGCTATCGGAATGGCGCGAGTGGGACAGGGAATTGAGGAACAGGAACTGAGAATGAAAAAAGATGCGCCCCATATCGAACTTGGCCGCCGATACCGGTTCGCCGCCTCGCATCGGCTGCACAGCCCGCAGCTGAGCGAGTCAGAGAATTACCGTGTTTTTGGGAAATGCAACAATCCCTACGGGCACGGTCACAACTACGTTTTGGAAGTCAGCCTTTCTGGGAAGGTCGATCCTGCGACAGGCATGATCGCCAATCTTGGGGATTTGGATGCGTTCGTCGAGCGTCACGTGCTGGAAGAATTCGACCATCATTCACTCAACGAAGATGTCGCCGCGTTTTGCGAAAGAGTCCCGACGACGGAAAATCTTTGCATCGAAATCTTCCGCCGCATGCAGAAGTTTCCGCATGCCAAACTCGAACGCGTGCGCATCCAAGAGACAGGCAATAACAGCTTTGAATATGCGGGAAACACGGAGGGAATCCACTCGTGACGAAGCCAACTGAAGAAATCCTGCTGAACGAGAGGAACGATGGCAAAGGACTTGACGCGAAGACGATCGCCTGTCACGTCCGCGAGATGATCAAGATTATCGGCGAAGATCCCAATCGTGAGGGCCTGCGGAAGACGCCGGAACGTTTTGAAAAGGCTTTCAAGTTCCTGACGAGCGGCTATCACCAGAATATTGATCACGTGCTGAACGGCGCGACGTTTAGCGTCGCTTACGACGAGATGGTCATCGTCAAGGACATCGAATTCTTCAGCCTCTGCGAGCATCACCTCCTGCCGTTCTTTGGCAAAGCGCACGTCGCATATCTCCCGGATAAGCGTGTCCTCGGACTCAGCAAGATCGCCCGCCTGGTGAACATGTACGCGCGGCGCCTGCAAATTCAGGAGCGCTTGACCAGCCAGATTGCCGAGGCGATTCAAGAAAAGATTGTTCCGCAAGGTGTGGGTGTCATCATCGAAGCGCGCCACCTGTGCATGCAGATGCGCGGCGTGGAGAAACAGTGCGGCCAGGCGGTGACCAGCTCGATGCTCGGTGCTTTCCGCCACGACAAGCAGACGCGTGATGAGTTCCTGTCCCTCGTCAGCCAGAAAGGAGCCTGACGAACCGCCATTTCGGCGCTGGATTCGCGCTCCGCTGGCGCCTACAGTCCATCACAATGGCCACCGACCAGGTTCCCGTCATTCTTGAAAAATCTTCGTCTGTGGTCTCCTCGCCTCCTCTGGAGCGGCGGCACCGCATTACCGTCGTCCTTTGCTTTCTTGCCATTTACCTCATTTGGGGATCCACCTATCTGGCCATTCGTTATGCAGTGGAAGGCATTCCGCCTCTCTACACCGCGGGCTTCCGGCATCTCTTTGCAGGCTCCATTCTTATCGCCTGGTGCCTGGCCAAGCGCTTGCGTCCCACTTGGGCGCAGATCCGCGCTAGCATCATCATTGGCTTCTTCTTTTTTCTGATTGGCCACGGCGCGCTGCACTGGGCCGAACAAAAAGTTCCTTCCGGCCTGGCTTCGCTGCTGATTGCCAGCGAACCGATTTGGGTCTTCCTGCTTTCTGCCGCTACAGCGAAGCAATGGCATTGGAACGCCTCCCTGCTAACTGGAAGCCTATTGGGTTTGGGTGGCGTGGGTCTTTTGATGGGGCGAAGCGCGCTCACGTCCGTCCCCGGCATGTTCATCAGCTCGCTGGCGGTGGTGATTAGCGCGCTATCGTGGTCCATCGGCGTGGTCTATTCGCGGCGGTCACACCTTTCAGGAAATCCGCTTCTTTTGTCGGCCCTCTCGCTGCTGGCCGGTTCCGCGCAGCTTCTCTTGGTGGGCACCGTCGCAGGGGAATACCGGGGATTTTCTCTAGCAGCCGTTTCGATGAGGTCGTGGCTTTCTCTTGGATACTTGATTGTTTTCGGTTCGGTCGTTGCCTTTACGGCTTACAACTGGCTCATGGAGCACTATCCGCCAACGCTGGTCGCCACGCACACGTTCATCAATCCCATTGTGGCCGTGCTCTTAGGCTGGCTCCTGGCGAGCGAGGCCGTTACCTTCAACGTGCTGGTTTCGGCCGCAATGGTAGTCAGCGCGGTAATCCTTGTGGAACGTGGCATGGCTCGCCTGCCGCAGCGAGTCTAGATTTGATCTCTTGGGCCGCATCAAAAGGAAAGGGTGCGGTCGCGAATCGCAAGCCGCACCCTTTCTGGAATCCAACGTGGGAAGAATTTACATCTTCGAGATATCTACCGTCGCCCGGACGGTATCCCACTCTTCGCGCAGGGTACAGCCTTTTGCGGTTTTATCGTAGACAATCGTGAAGTTTTCAACAGGCGACGGCAGCGTGGACAGTTTCATGTCTACGCGTGCTAGTTCGTCGCTCTCGTATTTGTAGGGGATACCCCACTCTCCGGTTTTCTTGTTGATGATAAGCGTCCACTTGTCCTGGTTTGGAACGACAAACAGCGTATAACTGCCGGCGGGCACGTGAGTCCCGGCAACCATCACGTCTGTCGTGGTTACGAACGTGGTGGCTTCGTTTGCGCCGTTGCGCCAAACTTTGCCATACGGTTCGACGCCGCCAATCATCTTTCGGCCCCTTAAGCGCGGGCTAGAGTAGTCCGTCTTAATGCTTTGGCCGCCGCCCAGATCGCAGGAGGCCGACGCCGGCGGGCTCGGCCTCGAAGCCTTGTCCGACTGCGCCGATCCCAGCAGGGCCATCATTCCTACGGCCAGGCATCCAACTCCCAGAAATGCAACGCTTCTCCTCATGGTTTCCCTCCTCCGAAGCCTTCCACAAACATTGAAGCGGATTTAGCGTTCTCTCGCAACTTCAAATGCTGCCGCTCTTTAAGACGCATCCCCCGGGATTTTGTTTCGGCAGGCTCAGGCTCTTGCGAAAATGGGGGAAAGGGGCTAAATCTAGGGCTGGTTTTTCTGGACGCTCGGCCTGGCGTCAGTTGGGGGTCCCTATGACCGAATCGCGCCGTCGCGTGCTTTTTGCACTTACTGGTATTGCAGGTATCCTCGCTGCGGAGCCTCTTCTTGGTGCGCCGCAGAGCAGCGGAGTTCGCCCCCCTCCCCCGCCACGCCCTTCCCCCAACGCCCCGGATCCGCATGTGCCTAATGGAATGAACGGGCCGCAACCTACGACCACGGATGGGCGGGCCGTAGCCCTGGCGAATCAAAAGGAGCTTCGAGAGGATATTGCGAGATTGTACGGAATGGTCTCCGAGCTCAAGGAGCAAGTGGAACGAACCGATGCGAATTCCATGCTTTCCGTCTCTTTGGTAAAAAAGGCTCAGCAAATTGAAAAACTCGCCAAGCAGATTAAGGATTTGGCCAAGGGCTGATCGTGCATCTCCTTTGTTTTCATAGGACTCCGCCCGGGAAATTAGTTCCCCGACCAGGAAAGTTCTTCCTAGGGATTATCATGGACTTTGCTTTACACGTGGAAGAAAGTTATGTTAGCCTGATTGTGTTGAAGAGAAGAGGAACATTTCAGGGGATAACGGAGAAGGGCACTTGAGCGCGACAAAAACGGTGTTGATCGAACAATTCCGGACCCATGTGAAAGATACTGGCTCGCCCGAAGTGCAGATTGCTCTTTTGAGCGAGAGGATCAACTACCTGACCACGCATCTCAAGTCCCACGTGAAAGACCACGCATCCCGCCGCGGATTGATCATGATGGTCAATAAGCGCCGCCGGCTGCTGGACTATCTCAACCGCCGTGATCCGGATCGGTACCGCGAGATTGTTGACCGTCTTAGCCTGCGCAAATAATCGCTCCACTTTTAATCGGAATTTCGAGCGATACACATTGCGTTCTCACGAAGTGACAAATTCCACACGGAGTCTGTCTTCAGGCTTCCGGCAAGATTAGTGCCGGAATTTCTCGTGGTGTAGTCCGTCCCGGGTTCTTTCCCAACCGGCTCCTCGTTCTTTTCTTCCTCGAAGTTGTCCGCAAACCGGGCAGCATGTCGCAGACGGCCCTTCGCAATGCGATGGGGCCATCAATTCCCCCGGCTGGGCCGGGGTCAAAGGAAATGTTTTATGTCTGAAAATTCACACGCACCTCATCAGGTCACCGTCGAAGTCGGCGGACGCCCGCTGATTCTCGAAACTGGAAAAATTGCGAAACAGGCCAACGGCGCCATTGTGGCGCGCTACGGCGATACGGTCGTGCTCACCTCTGCATGTATGGCGGCTGTAGCTAACGATAGAGATTTTCTTCCGCTCACCGTGGACTACCGCGAAAATACCTACTCTGCAGGAAAGATTCCCGGCGGCTTCTTCAAGCGCGAAGGACGCCCCTCCGAAAAAGAGATTCTCACTTCCCGGTTGATTGACCGCCCGCTCCGCCCGTTGTTCCCCGAAGCCTGGCGCAATGAAACCCAGATTGTCAGCATGGTGCTTTCCGCCGATAGTGACAATGATCCCGATGTCATCGCGGTTACCGGTGCATCGGCGGCTTGCTACGCTTCGGACCTGCCGTTTGAGAAGCCCATCGCCTGCGTTCGCGTTGGTTTGCTCGATGGCCAACTCATCGCCAACCCCACCGTTGCTCAACAGAAGAAGAGCCTGCTGAATATCGTCATTGCCGGCACGGAAGAAGCCATCGTCATGGTCGAATCCGGCGCGCTGGAAGTTTCCGAAGAAACCGTTGTTGACGCTCTCGAATTTGGCCACACGCAAATTAAGAAGATTGTCGCGGCCATTCAGGAGCTTCACCGCCAGCTCAAGCCGAAAAAAGTCGTGGTCGAGCCCCTGCCCTTCGATGAAGGCATCTACAAGGAGCTGAAAAAGAAATACGGCGACCGGCTCCACGATGCGCTGAACACCGAAAAGCATCCAAAAAAGGAAAGCTACCACCTGGTTGATGCGCTCAAGGAAGAAATCCTTGCCACCATCCCCGAAGAGCCTGAGAAGGAAATGGACGAGAAGCGCGCACTCACCAAGCGCGCTTTTGAACGTCTTCGCGAAAATATTTTCCGCGACGACGTTTTGAACGCCCGCCGTCGTCCCGATGGCCGCGCTTTCGACCAGATTCGCAAAATTACCTGCGAAGTGGGCTTGCTCCCCCGCGTTCACGGTTCGGCGCTCTTCACGCGAGGCGAGACACAGGCGCTCGCCACGCTCACGCTCGGCACCAAGGAAGACATGCAGCGTCTTGACCTGCTCTTCGAGCAGGATCAGTTCAATCGTTTCATGCTGCACTATAACTTCCCGCCGTTCAGCGTCGGCGAAGTGAAATTCCTGCGCGGCCCCGGTCGCCGCGAAATTGGGCATGGCGCTCTCGCCCATCGCGCGCTCTTGAATCTGCTTCCTCCCGAAGCGGACTTTCCCTACGCCATGCGCCTGGTTTCCGACATTCTGGAGTCCAACGGTTCTTCTTCGATGGCCACCGTTTGCGGCGGTTCCCTTGCTCTGATGGATGCAGGCGTTCCCATCAAGTCCTCCTGCGCGGGTATCGCCATGGGCCTGGTCGTGGGCGACAAAGGAAAATACTCCATCCTAACGGACATCGCTGGCGCCGAAGACCATTACGGCGACATGGACTTCAAAGTTGCCGGCACGCGCAGTGGCATCACCGCGCTGCAAATGGACATCAAAGTCCTTGGTATCAGCATCGCCATGATGCGCGAAGCTCTTGCTCAAGCGAAGAAAGCGCGCCTTCAGATTCTCGATACCATGGAAGGAACGCTCAACACCGCTCGCACGGAGATTTCCACTTACGCGCCGCGCCTCTACAAGCTGAATATTCCCACGGACAAGATCCGCGACCTCATCGGCCCGGGCGGAAAGAAAATCAGGTCCATCACCGAACAGACCGGCGTCAAGATCGACGTCCTCGAGGACGGTACCGTGCACATCTTCTCGACCAGCGGAGCCTCCGGCGACGCAGCTCTGGCCATGGTCCGCGAAGTTACCGCCAGCGCCGAAATCGGCAAGACCTATCTCGGCAAAGTCGTGCGCCTCGCGGAGTTCGGCGCTTTCGTTGAACTCTTTCCAGGCACCGACGGCCTGCTGCACATCAGCGAAATCTCCGAGCATCGTATCCGCGACGTGCGCGACGAATTGAAGCTCGGCGATCAAGTCTTGGTGAAAGTGCTTTCCATCGAAGGCAACAAGGTTCGCCTTTCGCGCAAAGCGCTGCTCAAGGAAGCCCGCGAAAAGCAGCAGAAAGCTGCCGCCGGCGGCCACAACCCCGGCTCGTCTGGAAGCGAAAGCAGCGCCGGCACCTCCGGCTCCCACGAATAGTCTCAACTCTTCCGCTGCAACCGTTTGTGCAGGGCGGGCCTTGGCCCGCCCTTTTTCTGTTCGGATATGTACGGTCATCCTCGCGGGAACCAGGGTAGGTCCTCGGCGTCTAAGAAATCAGGCGAAAATGCGGCGCAAGAAACCAACTTGGCTTCTGTTTCTGACATTAGGCGTACCGTCCATTGCGGTCGCACTGCTCGTCTCAAAAACATACCTTCAGGGCCTTGAGCCATTTAGAGCCGCTCTGACGTTTTCTCCGAAACCTCCACCGGTATTGGAAGAAGACCACTTTCCTTGCTTGGAACGCGAGGCGAAATCGAAGCCCAACAAGCGATATGTTGCACTTCACGGTGCCGACTGGCAGATCGACTCGGCCATAAATTCCAAGTGTCTCCCCGAGCGAGAGCTGGCCTTTTCGATGGAAGAAGGTAGGCAATTCCTTTCCCATCCCATAAAACGGCGCATTACGTTCTGGGTCACGAACAAAGATGATTTGATATATGTGAAAATTTGGGGCAAAACTCTGAACAAGCAACTAAACGCCACTGCCCTAGAGTTGGTTACCAATCACAAGTGCAAAGAGAGCGAAGGCAAGAATTGTAGGATCCAGTCAACTTGGAGAAAGCCTCCCTAACGTTCTGACAGGCAAGAGGCACGGACGGGCGTTTATTCGGCGATTCGATTGTGCCTATTGCTTCCGCGCTTCTGGCGTGTAGTGGGTTTCCAGGTAAGAAATGATCTTCTTCGCTGACGCATCGGGAATCGGCGCGCCAAAAGTCTTGATCATCTTATTGACTTCTGTTTCCCAGGTCGCCGCTGGCAACGGCGGCTGCATCGTAATGTAACGCGTGCTATGACACATGGCGCAGAAACTCTCTGTTTCAGCTCGCCCTTCGCCCTCCGCCAGTTCGGGCGTAAACGAGGGGAAGCTGGCCACGGCAAAATTGCCGTCGCTCGACATTTGATCTGGGGCGGTTTGATCGATGCTGTTCGCTTTCTTCGAGCCGTAGGAGCCGCTTTGGAATTGTGCAAACACGGCCGTACAGGTGGCAACGAGCATAAGCCCTGCTGCTAAAACCGACGCACTAAGGTCTTTTCTCATCGCGGCTCTCTCAACTCGCCTTTCCGACGACGATGTCCTGCTTTTCAATTTTGTTCCACAAATAGCCGCCGGGATTCCACACGCCCTCATCGGTCTGCACGTTGCCCTTTTCATCCGTTGCACGCACTTCCACCGTGTAATTGCCCGGCGTCTTCGGCATCCACTTTGCTTCCCAGGTTCGGAACGAGTAGGCGCCGAGGTCTTCGCCAAGCTCTGCTTCTCGCCAGGTCTTCGCGCCATCCTCGGAAGTTTCCACCTTCACGACTCTCCCGTAGCCACTGAAGGCGATGCCGCGCAGCGTGACGTTCATGCCTGCCGGGATTTTCAAGCTTCCATCGGGTGAAACCAAAAACGACCGCACTGGCATTCGCGTAATCGGAACAGTCTTTACACCACCTGCTTTTACCTCCTCGGGTGTGGTGTTTCCGCGCGGCTTGTCCGGCATGCGGTATCCTGTCTTCATCCAGAAATTTTCGTCGGGTGCGCTTAAAACGCGGATCCATGTCAGACACTTCATCCAGTACGTTGCAAAATAGCCTGGCACCACAATCCGTACGGGAAAACCGTTCAACATGGGAAGCGGCTCGCCGTTCATAAGATAAGCCACCACGGCCTCGTCCAGCACAGAATCGGTAAGCTTCAGCGACTTCAGAAAAACATTGGACCCTAACCCTTTAGGTCCCGGTCCCGTTTCGAGCCCCTGAAACTGCACCTCCACGGATCCTGCCTTCACTCCTGTAGCGTCCAGCAATTCGCGTAAACGCACTCCGGTCCACATCGCGTTGCCCATCGCCCCGTTACCCCATTGTCCCCCTGGCACACGCGGCTGAAACCGGCTTCGCGAATTCCCGGAACACTGGTTCACGGCGGCCACGGAAACGGGTTTGAATTTTTCCATGAGTTCGCTCAGGCTCAGCGCAAGCGGCTTGTTGACGTTGCCTTCGATCTTCAGCTTCCAGTCCACCAAGTCAACACGTTTGGGAATCTCCGGCAAGTGCCAGCGCACATAAAATGCATCGTTCGGCGTGAATGCCGTACGAAAATAGCTTCTCGGCGTCTCCAATTGCACGGGCCGGTCGGTCAACAAAATCAGCGGCGCCTTCTCAGGTTCACTAATGTATGGCCCGATCGAATTCCAATGCGGGTTTGGTCCCGGCCCAGTGAAGGGTTCAATCGCCTTCGCGTCTGCTCGCTCTTGCGCAAGCGCCGCGCTGCTGCTCGCGTCAAACCATCCTCCAAACGCCGCTCCGCCAGCGGCTGCGCCGAGCCACTTCAGCGCGTCTCTGCGCGAAACCCTCCCTCGCCACGGCTCCATGACCACTCCCCTCTCGCCGCGCGACTATCCTTCAAGTTCTCCATAGTGTCAACCGGACATTATTTTGAGAGCCAAGGCGGTCCGAGGAGGATCAAGCCGCGGCCCTCGACTCCGCCAAAATCGTGCCGCACATTGTAGAATTAAGCGAAGCGGCCGCCATTCAACTAGTGGCAAGCTAAGTTTGATTAAAGGAGTTTGTAATGCTTTCAGCAGAATCTTGCGCAGTGTTAACTAGTTCTCTCGAAAGGATGCAGCGCTTGGCTAAGCGCCAGTTGCTTGCTTTCTTCACGCTCTTGTTAATTTTGTGTGCCATCCTTGCCTGGATTGGCCACCTAGATGGAACTGGTGCCGATCTTCGCTCAATCTTGATTTGGTAGGTAATCGCAACCGTGGTTACGATTGTCTATGGCGTCCTAGCTCTCGCTTTCTATATCAATCGCATCACTCAGGGACTGTTTCGGGCCATCGTTCTATTGGCTAAGAACTGAAAACACTCTAAAAAGCAGCTTTTTTCCCCACCTGCCCCGCAAGCGTGAAAATCGCACCGCAATCTTCAAATCCCAGGCGGGATCACGATGCTTCAAGCTACAAGGGAATGCACGCGCTCGATATCCGCGCCCAGTCCCCGCAACTTCTCCACAATTCCTTCGTACCCGCGGTCGATGTGATACACGCGATCAACAATCGTTTCGCCGCTCGCCACCAATCCCGCCAGCACTAATCCCGCGCTCGCGCGCAAGTCCGACGCTTGCACAACCGTTCCGGAGAGCGGCGCTGGGCCGCGCACCGTCGCGGTATGTCCTTCGATTGCAATGTTCGCGCCCATGCGCACCATTTCGCTCGCATGCAGGTAGCGGTTCTCGAAAATCGTTTCTGTAATCACCGAAGTGCCTTCCGCCTGCGTCGCCAGCGCCATGTACTGCGCCTGCATGTCCGTCGCAAATCCCGGATACTCTTCCGTCGTGACGTCCGCCGCCATTAATCTCTCCGCGCCCCGCACGCGCAAAGTTGTCGCATCCACGATGTCAATCCGCACTCCCGCTTGCTTCAGCTTCGCAATCACAGCGCCCAGATGTTTTGGCTCACAATTCGTAATCGTCAAATCGCCGTCGGTAATCGCTCCCGCGACGAGAAACGTTCCCGCCTCGATCCGGTCCGGAATCACCGTATGCTCCGTACCGTGCAGTTCCTTCACGCCGCGAATCCGCAGCGTCGAAGTCCCCTCGCCACAAATCTCTGCCCCCATCTTCCGCAGCATCACGACCAAGTCCGTCACTTCCGGCTCGCGCGCCGCATTTTCCAGCACGGTCTCGCCTTCCGCCAGCGTCGCTGCCATCAAAATGTTTTCTGTCCCCGTCACGGTGATTTTCTCGAACACAATGTGCGCGCCCTTCAGCCGCCGCCCGCGCGAACCATTGCCGTGCACCTTTGCTTCGATGTACCCGTGCGAAGTCGCGATCTCCGCGCCCATCTGCTCCAGCGCCTTCAAGTGCAAATCCACAGGCCGCGCCCCGATCGCGCACCCGCCCGGCAACGAAACGCGCGCCACGCCCACACGCGCTATCAGCGGCCCCAGCGTCAAGATCGACGCACGCATGGTCTTCACCAGTTCGTACGGCGCCTCCGCATGATTCAGTCTCGGCGCTTGAATCTCGTAATCGCTCGCCGGCACCGCGCTCGCCG
>QHYL01000298.1 GCA_003224105.1 Acidobacteriota bacterium
CGTGGCTGCCTCACCCTGACGGACAACTTCGAAACTACTTTTAAGTTTCACTTCTCCCTTGGCGGCATCAGCGGGGGCATTGCCTCTAAGGGCGACGTGATTTTCATCAGCGAGCAGTCGGCGAATCCCGAACGTGGTGCGGGCATTCTGCGACGCCAAGATCCAACCGCCTTCTCGCTCAGCGCCCTCGCACCCAACTATGCCTTTGGCGTGGACGGCTGGGATAATTCAAGCGGGACCCTCTCTCATTTCGGCATGGCTGGTTCCTTTTCGCAGAGTGGAGGAAACACTTCCAACTTCTCCTTTGACTCGAATAACGGCGGCCAGATGTTCACGACAGGAGGCGTGCCCGAATCTTTCAGCTTCGTCACATTCCAGCAACCTATTTCGACCGGGACCGGCGTTGCTTCGGCATCAATGAATCTTCCCGGGAGTTCCGGCCGTGCGACTGTAGAGGTTTATGTAATCAATTCTTCGGAGTTGTTCTTTGTTTCGCTGACGCTGAGTAAGGATGGCCCAGAATTCAGCGGTCGGGCCATCGCCACATCCAGTTCCTTTAGTGCGTCCTCCATCTCGCCGAACTATATTTTCCACTTCACGGGAAATTCTGCCGGAGCGGCATCCACTTCCATCGGGCTAGCCAGCTTTTCAACCCCCGGCTCACCCGGAATATCTGGGACAGTTTCCGGAACCATGGACCAGTATGCCGGCGTCACTGCCACCAGCCAGAACCTCACAGGCACTTACGCCCTGGCCTCGCTTGCCGGCCGGTTGATTGTCACGGGACCCAACGCCGCTACATCGCCCATCTGCTACCTGGCGAATCCCTTCGACGGCGTCTCCGCCTTTTGCATCGGCACAGACTCCTCCGCGGGCTTCGGCATCCTCGACGGGCAGCCCGCAGCCACCTATAGCAGCAACTCGCTGTCGGGCAATTTCTTCTTCGGCAGCAATGAACCCGGCGACAACGCAGGGCCGGATTCTTCTGGAGTTGCCACCATTTCCTCTGGCAACCTGCAGGGCGTTCAAGATATAAGCGCGCAAGCTGGGCTTTCGCTCGCCAATCCATTTAGCGCGACTCTGTCCATCAACTCAGATGGCTCCGGCAACCTTGGCGCGAACACTGTAGCCGTGACAAACGGCAGCGTGCTCTACCTCATCGATGAAACCGGGAAGCTGCCGCCACTCGTGCAGGTCTTCGAGCAATAGCGCTCGCCGCGCTCAAACCGATAGCGACTCTGAGAGCCCTGCCGAAGAGGTAGTTTCGTCTTCTGGGTAACCGCGCCAGCGCATCTCCCGTCTAAGGGAATAAGGAGATTCCTCCATGCCGACAGCCCTGAGATCTTTCCTGGCGCTTCTTGCGTCGGCCGTGTTGTTATGCACGCCGGCGCTTGGTTACGACACGCCGCTTTCGGAGCAGGCGGTGCGCGAAGCGTATTTCCTTGGGCAGCGGCGCGATGAATCGATGTACGCCTACCTGAACAAATACACGAAACTGCTTCCTCCTCCCAAAACCGGGCCGCACATTTCTGCCGTCAGTTTCTTGACGCCTTTCGCGCTTCTTGTCCAGTATTCCAGCCGGCAATCGGACTACAGCGCGCAGCGCGCGGCTCTGGACCACAAAGCGCACGAGGAAATCGTCGCAATTCAGGTCGAGATTCAGCTCACGCAGTCCTATGGCGCGGTCATCGCCACGCCGACTCATTCCCGTTCCGGCTCTCCGACGGCTTTTCAGCAGCGTTCTCCGGAGTTCTGGCGCGCTTTCAAATACCGCATCTTCGACGGCGACGAAGAGATTACGACCGAGGACATCTCCGGCGAGCCGCAGTATCAATGCTCGGAGGGTGGAGGTTGCACTCTTACGGGCGCCATTGTCTATATCCAGTTCCCCGCGAGTGCGTTCAAGTCCGATTCCGCAGGCGTGGAAGTGACTCCCCGCGAAGGCGATACCGTATCCGTGGGCTTCGACCTGTCCTCGCTACGCTAACCTGAGGAACCCGTCTCCGTTGACTTCTTCTTTTCGTCCTTTCACTGGCGAAGCTAGAAACTTCGGCAACCGCTTCAAGATGGGAGAAAACGCATTTACCCCCCTACCCACCCCCGGCAACGATGCAAAAGTATGAAAGGAAACGAGTTGCGGGAGGGGCATCGTGGAAGTTGTTGAAAACAAAAGGGCAAATTTGCAACATGGCGACTAATGCTTCGTGACTGTTGACTCGTGGGAGGAGAAGATTGATGGCTCCCCCTGCATGGCATGGAAAAGAGTGCGGAAATGATTGATAAGAAAGGGGTTGGGAGGGCCCATTGGCGCATAAGGGCGCGAAAACGCATGAAAAGAAAAGAGATAAAGAGAAACATTCGTTGCATTGGGGATGGGGCGAGTGGCGGGGCGCATAGTTGGTCGACGACAATGCTGCTAAGTCACCGAATACGTATAACACAGTTCGATTTACTTTTCAAGTACTTTTATAAGTCGTTTGCATTGAGTGGGATAGAGGCTCGGTCCTGGGCAGCGATTGGCGCGATTTATAGGGGCGCGCTAAGTCGCGCCCGCACAACGACTTGCGGAAGCGAATTTTGTCATGGAAGTTCAGAGAGGCGAGTGGCTTTGTTGACATCTGCGATAGGCACTCAGCAAAAACCGAAAAGCAGATCCCTCACCCCGCGACGATTCTTCTTTGATGGGGCGCGGGGATTCGGGATGATAGGTTTGGACAGGTGCGCTCCGAACCAGGATGTCAACAGAGCCAGAGGCGACTCTAAAGGAACTGCAAAGGGGAACCCTCCCGTTTAGGAGCGCCGACGCCGTTACGACCGCCAGCGCAGGGTTACCGGGCCGTCCATGGGATGGACCATAGGCGCGCCGGTGCGGCGGGACTCGAGGAGGTTGGCCTTCAGCGCGAAATACCATTTGGCCTGGCGGTCGGCGTCGTCGATCAGCATCAGGCGCGGGTTGAGCTTTAGACCTTCGGCTTGTTGGATCATGGTTTGTTGGTCCTGGCGCAGGAACGTTTTGGCGAAAGGGCGAAACAGGAACACGGGCAAGGGAAGGTTCCACGCTGCCACGAAATCGACAGCAACTGATACGGCGCGCTGTTTGCGCTGGGCGTGTGCGGGCTCATGCGGAAGCCGTTCGGGATGGGCTCGAACTGCTTGGCCTTCTCGTGAATGCTGGCGCGCTTGCGCCAGAACCAGGACTGATGCACAAAAGGCCCGTGCGCGGGGTCCATCAGGCCGATGATGCCGTGATCAATGTGCGAAGGCAGCTCGCAGGAGAGATGGGTGATCTTGTACTTCTCGCTGAAGACTTTGAGCGCGGGCGCTTCCGGGATTCTCCCCGGCAGGCGGGTGCCTGGCGCGTTCATGTAGACCCAGATGTAGCCGTCGCGCTCTTCGCAGGGATAGTGGCCTGCGAAGATGCGGTCGACTTTCAACTTGTCCTGGGAAGTGAGCGAGGGAATTTCCACGCACTGGCCGCTGCAGGCATCGAAGCGCCATCCGTGGTAGGAACATTCCACCGTGTGGCCTTCGATTCGACCGTAGGACAGGGGGATGCCTCGGTGGGGGCAGGCGTCGCGCATCGCGAAAGCTTTTCCTTCGGCGGTGCGCCCGAGCACTAGAGGCACTTCCAGCAAAAGCGCCTTCGTGAGTTGCCCGCGAAGCTCCGCGCTGCGCGCTGCGGGATACCAAAAATCCCACAAGAATCCAGCATCCGTCTCACGCTCCGATTCCGAGACTGCTTCGCGCGCTGCCTCGGCGCTCCTTTGCATCAATGTTCGTACCGCTTCGCTCATCGTCGTAGCCGCATCGTAGTATACCGCCTGACGCCTGAGCAATGGCGCGAACACAGGCATAAGCTTTGAGCCAGTTTTACGATTATTCGACTTATTATGAGTTGAAAAACTATGCTGCGGAAGCCCTTTGATTTAGAACTAATAATCGCAGTATGCTTTGCGCGTTACTTGCATTAATGATTGGGGTGCGATTTGAAATTACTGCTCGTTGGTTTGGCCGTATTTTCGCTCCTTTATGTATCGCAGGAGCGGCCGTCTGACGCACCGATTCCAAAGCAACCCGAGGGCGAGCGCTTTATTGGTGAATGGAAACTGAACACTGAAAAATCATCCAGAGTTGGTATTGAGAGCGAAAATATCAAAATTGAAACCAGAGGGAACGAGTATCGATTTGAGTACGACCAAGCGCTTGAGAACGGTACGGTCCTGCACTGGTGGTTTGTCACCGACATGAAGGGCGAGTGTGTTAAACAGACTCAGAAGAATGGAGAACCAATGTCCAGCCAATCATGTGTATTGCGCCTTGACGCCAACCGGTTCGTTGATAATACGTTACTGGCGAAGTATGAGTACGAAGTAAGTCGTGACGGCCAACGAATGACCGTGCACCGTACCTTGCTACACGCGAAAGCGACACTTGTGTTTGACCGGGCCGCATCATCAAATTAGTCAGGATTCCATCTGCGCGGACCTACCTCCTGGTAAACAATCGGAAACTGTGGTCTGCCCGGGTTTGCAAGAACCGGCTGTCAACGTTAACATAAAAGAGAGCAAATCGATGTACGCTGCTTTCTATTAGCCGACTCGCCTTTTGCTCCCGCGACGGGAGCACGCACTTGTTTGCAAACCCAAGAAGACCAAAGACGCATTTCTCCCGAATTTTGGTTTGTTGTTTTGATCAAAACTGAAAACTTAGAACTAATGACTGAAAACTGAGGTTTCGCCATGGCCGTACTTACATTGACTGAAAAATTGGACCAGCTCGATTTGCGGTACGAGGAGATGACGCAACAGCTTTCTTCGCCGGAAGTGGTGGGCGACTCGGCGCGGTTGCAGAAGATCGCGAAGCAGCACGCCGAGCTCGAGGAAATCGTCGCCAAGCACCGCGAGTACAAGCAGATTGAAAGAGATCTCGCGGGGGCGCATCAACTGTTTCTGGAAGCGGACGACGCGGAGATGAAGCAGATGGCGCACGAGGAGGAAAAATCGCTGGCCTCGCGCAAGGAAACCGTGGAGCGCGAACTGAAATTCCTGCTTCTGCCCAAAGATCCTAACGACGAGAAGAGCGTGCTGATCGAAATCCGAGCGGGCACGGGCGGCGACGAAGCGGCGCTTTTTGCTGGCGAGCTGTTCCGCATGTATTCACGCTACGCGGAAACGCAGGGCTGGAAAGTGGAGATTCTGGAAAGCTCGCCGTCTTCGCTGGGCGGAATGAAAGAAGTGGTGGCCGCGATTCAGGGCAACAAGGTTTATTCAAAGCTGAAATATGAGAGCGGCGTGCACCGCGTGCAGCGCGTTCCCCAGACCGAGCAGCAGGGCCGTGTGCACACTTCTGCCGCGACCGTCGCCGTGCTGCCCGAAGCCGATGAAATCGACATCAAGATTGAGGCGAAGGATTTGCGCATTGATACGTTCTGCTCTTCCGGTCCTGGCGGGCAGTCGGTGAACACGACGTATTCCGCTGTGCGCATCACGCATATTCCCAGCGGCTTGGTGGTCTCTCAACAGGACGAAAAATCACAAATCAAGAATCGCGCCAAGGCCATGCGCGTGCTTCGCGCGCGCCTCTATGAAATGGAGCAGGAAAAGCAGCAGGCGGCCATCGTGGCGGAGCGCCGAGGGCAGATTAAAACCGGCGACCGGTCGGAGAAAATCCGCACGTACAACTTCCCGCAGAACCGGGTGACAGACCACCGCATCGGCTTGACGCTGCATCAGCTCACGGACGTCATAGACGGCAAGCTCGCGCCGCTAATGGACGCGCTGAGCGCGCATTACGAGTCCGAGCGTCTCCAGCAGGAACTCGCTGAGGCATAATCCTTATTGAGATATTGAGATGAATCGCGTTTCCGAGGAGAAATCAGTCCGTGCGCTGCTGAAGTCGGGCATCGCGCGATTGCGGGAAGCGCAAGTTCCTTCCTACACGCTTGCGGCGGAGCTTTTGCTCCTTCATGTTCTTAGCCGTGATCGCACGTGGATTTATTCGCATCCTGAGGAAGAAATTTCTGCGGGTGACGCTGAGCGCTTTGCGGCGCTCATTCGCCGCCGCGCTGCCGGGGAACCGACGCAGCATCTTACCGGGAAGCAAGAATTCTGGGGACTGGAATTTGAAGTCACGCGGGACGTGTTGATCCCGCGCCCGGAGACCGAGCACGTCATCGAAGTCGCACTGGACCGCCTTGCTATTCGAGAACGCCGCGCCGGCCGACCGCAAAAGACCGATGGCGACGGATTGCGGGTCGCCGATATCGGCACGGGATCGGGCTGCATCGCGATTGCGCTGGCGAAAGAACTTCCCGCCGCAACGTTTGTGGCCACAGATATTTCGGCAGCCGCTCTCGCCGTCGCTGGTCGCAATGCGGCGCGCCACAATCTGGCAGACCGCGTGCGTTTTATAGAAGCACACTTGCTGGAAGGAAGTGGCGAGTGGCGAGTGGCGAGTGGTGAGCGAAAGCCGCCGGGCGGGCGGATTTCCTTCGACTTGATTGTTAGCAATCCACCCTACGTTGGCAGGCGTGAAGCTGGAACACTGATGCGCGAGGTCCGGGAGCATGAACCGGGAATTGCGCTTTACGGCGGGGAAGAAGGCTACGAGCTATATGCCGATCTCATCGCACAAGCAGCAAAGCATCTTCTGCCGGGGGGGATTCTCGTTCTGGAACTGGGGCACAACAGCTTGCCTGCCGTGCAGCCTTTGCTCGATGCGTCCGGGTGGACCAAGGTTGGCGTGACCAATGACCTCGCGGGCATCCCTCGCGTGCTTGCCGCGGAGAAGGCTTGATTGGACCGGACATTGCCTCTAGAATGAGAATTGAACTAATTAATTAGTTCGGAGCAAGTATGGCTAAGGCCGGTAACACCAAACGGATTGCGCGAATTATCCCAGCGCTCACGGCACGCACGCAGTTCGGGCAAATCCTCAAGCGCGCGGGGCAAAACAAGGAACGCTTTGTCGCGGAGAGGCGCGGAGAGCCAGGGGTTGTCATCATGAGTGTGGAGGAATACTTGCGGCTCTTTGCCGAACCAGTATCTGAATTCGAGACTCTTCGCCGGGAGGCCAAAGCCAAAGGCCTTGACCGGCTTACGCTCAGAGACATAAACCGCGAGATTAAACGCTACCGCCGAGACCGAAAAAAGACTAAAGAATGATCGGGGCGGTTCTCGACACAAACGTGGTTGTTTCAGCTCTACTGAATCCAACAGGCCCGACAGCGTCCATTCTTGATCTAGCTGCGCGCTTACGATTCCGTTGTTACGTTTCCAAGGAAATTCTCGACGAATATCGGGACGTTCTGGGAAGGCGGTATCTTGGGCTCAACGAGATCGAAGTCCACAGATCCACAAAAAGACTCGAGAGATCAGCAGTGATGGTGGAACCACGTCGGCGATTGCAGGTTTGTATTGATCCAGATGACGACATATTTCTGGAATGCGCGCTTGAAGCAAGATCTGACTATGTTGTGACGGGAAACGCACGGCACTATCCAACCCGATTTCAGGATATTCGAGTGATTCTTCCCCGGCAATTTCTCACGGTGCTTGCGGCCGAACCGCGCTGAGCGAAAACTCCAATAAGAAATTGAAGGCGGATCGGAATCCGGCGTAGGCTAGGGCCATGCCGGAACTGGCACGGTTTCGCGCGAAGCATGGGCCGCTGGAGGAGAAGGCGGCCGATACGGTTGCGTCCATCCTGCATGTGGATATGGACGCGTTCTTTGTATCGGTGGAACTGCTGGAGCGGCCGGAACTGCGCGGCAAGCCGGTTGTCGTTGGCGGACAGAAGGATCAGCGCGGAGTGGTTTCCGCGGCGAGCTACGAAGCGCGAAAATACGGCATCCATTCGGCAATGCCGCTGCGAACGGCCGGGCGGCT
>QHYL01000299.1 GCA_003224105.1 Acidobacteriota bacterium
TTCCGCCGCCTGGCCCGCTAGCAACTTTTGCGGGTGAGGAAACGCTGGTTTTTCTTTTTGACCGCGACCGCGCGCTCCTGCGGTAAGGTTCTGGCGCGCCGCCGATGGTGTAGATCCGAAGCACCATGCCGCGGCTCACGTGATTGGACCTCAAGCGGTTCCACTTGCGCACGTCTTCCGAGTTCACGCTAAAGCGGTCCGCAATTCCTGCGAGCGTGTCGCCCCGCCGCACGCGGTAGCTTACAAGGAGACGTTTGGTTTCCGACGCTGATTGCGTTGCGGGAATCGTCAGCTTCGTTCCCGGCTCCAACACTGCAGTGCGCTCGATATTGTTGGCCTCGGCGATAGCTGCGGGCGTAACGCGGTATTTCTTGGCAATCGAAGCGAGCGTTTCGCCGGGTTCCACGCGATGGCGCCGCCAGCTGATCCACTTGTCGGGCGGAATCGCTGCGATTCCCGCCGTGAATGTTTCCCCCGTACCTTGCGGCAGGCGCAATTCGAATGAAGGATCGTCCGGAGTGGCCATGCGCAGCAGCGAAGGATTCAGCGAGCGCAGCGTCTCAACGTCCACGTCGATAGTTTCGGCCACGAGACGAAGATCGATCGGGCGGCCGGGCTTTACTGCGTCTGTTGGAACCGGCGCTTCCGGGTCTGCCTGGATGCTGTAGTGTGCGGCGTCCTTGGCTATCAGCGTCAGCGCAATAATGATCGGAACGTAATTTTTCGTTTCGCGCGGCAGGACGTTGCGCTTGTACAGTTCCCAGAAGTCGGCGTAACCGGTGCGCTCGATTCCTTTCTGCACGTTTCCGGGCCCGCAGTTATACGCGGCCATGGCCAAATACCAATCCCCAAAAAGCCCATAAAGATCGCGCAAATGTTGAGCCGCCGCGCGCGTGGCTTTCTCCGGATCCTGCCGCTCGTCAATCCACCAGTTATGGCGCAGCCCGTACTGCTGTCCGCGATAGGCTACAAACTGCCAGATTCCCCGCGCTCCTGCGCGCGAAAGCGCCAGCGGCTGGAAGGCGCTCTCCGCTTGCGCCAAATAAATCAAATCCTGCGGCAAGCCCTCTTCCCGAAGAACGCGCGAAATCATGTCGCGATACTTTCCGCTTCGGCGCAGGCCGTTCTCCACGATATCGCGTCCCTTCGGTGTCTGGAAAAAATTGAGGAACATGAGCACTTCGTCGTTCACGGTCAGCGGAAGGTCGTGCGATACGTTCTTCGCAGCCTCCTCGGCGCGCTCTTTCACCCGCGGATCGGCTGGAACTGCCACGGCCGCGACTTCGTCGATGGGAGCGGGAACCGCAGCTGCTTCCGTTGCCCCTTCTCCGCCGCGAAAAGCCTGCAGTTCGTACGCGTACACCGTGTCTACCACATGATGAAACAATGCGCTGAGGGCGGGGTCGCTCTCGGGGTCATACCCGCTTTCCAGCATCCAGTCCACGGCGTCGTCAAAATCTTTGCGCGCCGCTCCCAGGCGGCCAGCCTTGAAATTCTGCTCGCCGGAAGCGAACTTCTCCTGAACTTTTTGGACCAGATAAGTTTTTCCATCAGGAATGGGAGGCAACAAAGACTTCGGTTGGGGCCGTGTTGGATCGGTCATCGGCAAGGGTGTGAGCGCTACAGGTGTCTGAGTCTTCTGCGCGGCCTTGGAGCGGGCAGGCGTTGGGGGGTCAAGTACGGTCGCCATAGCGGGCGATGCCGGGTTGCGAGCTTGCACCGGCCTCCTGGCTGCGTCTTCGCAGCCAAGGCCGATGGCGGCCATCACGATTGTGCCTACTGCCAGGAGCACCCGTTGCTTCATCTTTATTATGGTAAAGAGCGGGTCGCGCCTGGGTCAACGGTTCTTATCCCCTAAGTTGTTAACGGTTTCGACCCTTCTCGTGTTGCGATAGACTCCCCGGCGAGGTGATCCATGCGAATCCGTCGTGCGCAGCCCCGCAGGGAAACTTGCTGGAAGTACGCAATCTTCTTTTCTCTCTTGACTCTTTTTTGGGCTGTAGCGCTTCCGGCTCAGCAAAAGAATCTTTCGCAGGAAAAGCGGGTGGCCATCGAAAAGGCGGTCGCCAGTTTCATGGCTGCAAACAGCGTCCCGGGACTTTCCGCCGCTGTCGTCCTCGATGGCGAGCCTCGCTGGTCCGAGGGTTTCGGCATGGCCGATCTGGAGAATTTTTCTCCCGCTACTTCTTCGACGCTTTTTCGTCTCGGTTCCATCTCCAAACCCATTTCCGCTACTACAGCTCTTCAGCTCTGGGAACGCGGCAAGCTAGACCTGGACGCTCCAGTACAAAAATATTGCCCGGCGTTTCCGCAAAGGGAATCACCCATCACCACGCGACAGTTGCTCGGCCACCTCGGAGGAATCCGCCATTACAATCCCGACGGAAAGGGCGACGTGCCCGAAGATAGCGCCCGTCATTTCAGCAGCATGCAGGAATCACTGCAGCTCTTTGCCAACGATCCGCTGGTCGCCAAGCCGGGAACGAAATTCAATTATTCGACCTACGGTTACACGGTTGTCGGTTGTGTCTTGGAGGGTGCGGCGTCAGAAAAATTCATCGACTACTTGCGTAAGAACGTTTTCGAGCCCGCGGAGATGGGCCAGACGCACGATGATGACTTCTTTGCCGTGATCCCCCATCGCACGCGCTGGTATCACAAAGACAAATCCGGAATCGTCCGCAACGCCGGAGTCCTCGATTCCAGTTACAAAATTCCAGGCGGCGGAATCATCTCTTCCGCGGATGACATGGCCAGGTTCGAAGCCGCCATCCTGGACGACAGGCTCCTCAAACGCGGCACTAGGGACCTCATGTGGACTTCTCTTAAGACAGCGGATGGAAAAGAAACCGGTTACGGCCTCGGCTGGGGCATCATGGACAAGTTTAGCCTGCACATACTCGCGCACACGGGTGGACAGCAAGGCACAAGTACCGCCTTCGCCGTTGTGCCAAGCCGGAACGCGGGCGTCGTGGTGCTCTGCAACATGGACGACGTGGACGTAAACCAGCTCGCCATGCAAATCCTGCGGATAGCCTTGGACCTGCCGGAGAGCACTTCCTAGCTCCGGCAGCTCAGCCAACCACACGGTCTTCGCAAGTAACGCTAGTCTGGTGGCCACTCACCGAAGACTCGGTCTATCACATCGTCGAACCAATATTTGTAAAAGCCGTCATCGCAGGCGCGCACTTTGGTGCCATAGGCTTTTTCGAAGTGGCGGCCCCAGTGCGGACGTCGGCCATCTGCATCGCAAAAGGGATATTCATCGGAAAGGGTCCAGGAGCTGAAGACACGCCCGGATTTCTTCATAATGCCGGGATCGACCGCGAGACAGGCAATGGCGCGCCCGGCATACAAAGGCGTCTCCGATTCTGCATAGTCCGGCACCTTCTTTACCGCATCGCGCCAATTTGCTTCCGTGACGCCAAATTTCTCAAGCATCACTTCGGAACGCAAAAAGCCGGGCGTTAGCGCTACGGCAGCGACGTTTTTCCTGCGTAACTCACGCGCCATGGCAAAGGCCAGGCGGATGACGGTGGTTTTGACCATGTCGAACATGAGATTTCCGCGGTAAGAGTAGGAGTCGCCGTCGCCGATCTCGACAATTAGGCCAGGAGTGCTTCCCCCTTTCGCGGTCTCGATCATCAGAGGAGCGGCGTAGTGGCTCGTGAGAATGTGAGTATGGATGCCGTTGCGGAACATCGCGAATCCCTTTTCCATGTCGAGCTGCCAGAAGGTCTTGCCAAACTCATGCTCCGCACTTTCGGAGATATCGTTCACCAGCACGTGCAGCTTTCCCTGTTCTTCGCGAATTCGTGCGATCAGCCCTGCGACTTGCTCGGGCTCCAGATGGTCCATCACCACGGCAATGGCTTTGCCGCCGCGCGCGGTGATCATATCCGCCGTCTCCTCGATGGTCTCTGGCCGCCCGAGATAGTATTCGGAGGGCAAACGGCGCACGGGACTTTTTTTCGTAGGTTTCGCGCGCGAGCTGCGGCCAGTGCAGTAGACAGTTGCGCCCGCTTCGCTAAGCGCGACCGCCGTGCCGCGCCCCACGCCGCGCGTAGCTCCCGCCACGAGCGCTACGCGGCCCTTCAGGTCCGGCGGCTGGTAAGGAGAGTCCGTGGATTTCATGGTTCACCTCGGGGAAGAGCGACGCTCAATAATAAATAGCTATTCATTAATGTCAAGTGGAAAGTGAACGGCCATTCAGTTATTCTGGAGACTGTCCGTTGCGGGAGGATGTTGTGGTCCGCCGCAACGCGCTTTGAACTCATGTCGCCACGTCCTCGCGAAACATCCGACGAAGAAATCCTGGCCGCCACCGGACGCGTTATGCAACGGTATGGCCCCGCGCAACTCACGCTGGCCCACGTAGCCAAGGAGGCCGGAGTGGTTCCCGCCACGCTGATCCAGCGTTTCGGTACCAAGCGAGGCCTCTTACTCGCCGCATGCAGCACCGCTCCCGGCAGTGTCCCGCAACAGTTCGCTGCCGCGCGTGAAAAACACAAGTCGCCCCTAAAGACCCTGGTCGAGCTCTATGTCGAGTGCAGCAGCTTCGCCTCGACTCCGGAGTCCATGGTGAACGGCCTGGCCTATCTCCAAAACGACCTCACGGATCCCGAGTTTCGCGCGATTACGCTGGCGCAATTCAAAGCGGTCCGTGAAGAAACGCGGAAGCTCCTCGACGAAGCCGTCGACGCGCGCGAATTGGTGAAGTGCAACACCGCCGAACTCGCCCGCCTGATCCAGCAGGTCAACGGCGGGTCCATACTTGACTGGGCCGTTTTCCGTGAAGGCCCGCTTGCGTCGTGGCTGCGCCGCGACCTGAAAGCCCTGCTTAAGCCGTACCGCCGATCGCGCAAGATTTTGCCCCACAAATGAAATTCAAACTGGAAAGCGCCGGTCGTGGGTCTGTCTTGAGCAAGTCATTGCGGTTGCGGATATCACCAGAGGTGCAGCGGTCTCTCACGAACCAAGCTCCTTGCAGTAACACACCCGTCATGACCAAAAAGAAACCATTGGTAATTCACCCTAATCCGTGTTACCCTGGTTTTGCGTTTGTTGCTCTTGTATCGCCTTTGGGTAAGAAAGCGGTCGCAAGGTCACACTTGCGGCCATTTTTTTGCGCGGTTGACCGCTTTGCAGCCAGCCGAGCGAAGCTTGAAGACGGCCGCGGCTCTCTTGAGGGGCTCGGAACTAGAGGCATCAGATAGCTTAAAGAAGTGCTCAGCCTTCCATGGCTGACAGAAACGAGTAAATGCAGTGAATAAAGAACAGGGTACCGTGAAGTGGTTCAATGCCAGCAAGGGCTTTGGGTTCATCCAGCGCCAGAGTGGCGAGGACGTTTTCGTCCATTTCTCCGCCATTGTGGCTGATGGCTACAAGACTCTCAACGATGGCCAGGCGGTTGAATTTGAAGTGACCAAAGGTCCAAAAGGCCTGCAGGCTACGAACGTACAGCCCCTCTAATCTTCATAAAGAGCAAAAAAGGGCGGCGCGCTTCGGTGCGCCGCCCTTTTTGTATTGTGCGCCGAGCATGATCGACAGCTGGGAGGTGCAAGTCCTCTTCACAACCAGATGGAGGTGAAGTGATAGCGAAGCGCAAGGGCCGAACCGTGAGGTGAGGTCTGAAAGAAGCGTGGAGCAAAGACGCGAGCCGATG
>QHYL01000300.1 GCA_003224105.1 Acidobacteriota bacterium
CACCAACTGCTCGGCGATCTGGTCGGTGTCAAGTTTCTTCTGGTAGCTCGTCGCGAACGCTTTCACAAATGCCTTGCCTTTGTCGTTGTTCGGCACCGTGGTCAGGAGCTTTTCGCGCGATTGCTCAATGGCGTTCTCCGCGCCGTCTTGTACCACGTCGCGCGCGCCCACAAGTTCCATCAGCGAGCGGATGTCCGCTTCCTTGACCCGGTCCATGCTCGAATTCGATTGCGCGGAGGCGTTATTCTGCGCACTCTGCGGCGATGCCTGCACGGAGTTTTGCGACGATCCCTGAATAACGAGGAAAAACGTGCCAATGTAAATGATAATCAAAGCAACCAGGGCCTTCATGACCGCCTCCGTGGCGCCGCTTGCGGTCCCGCACCACGACTTTGATTCTAGGAACGCCATCGAAGCGGCGCGAGCCTTTCGAAGGACAGTCTGTGTTCCAGTCGTTCACTGTCCCATAGTTCAGGTGGAGTTCGGGTCAAGAGAAGAACCCAATCCGCGTTTCTGTTACGATGCCTCGCCATGAACGAGCCCGCTCTCGGTATCCAGGCAACCGCGGAAGAAAGCCGGTCCACGGCTATCGCCGCGCGCGAGTCCGGTTTGCAGCGAAACCTGTCTCCCGCGCAGCTCGCCATGCTTGGCTTGGGAAGCACCATCGGTACGGGATTGTTTCTCGGCAGCGCCATCTCCGTGAGACTCGCCGGCCCCGCGGTTGTTCTGAGTTTTGTCGCCGCCGCCTTGATCGCCCTTCCAATGATGTGGGCGCTCGCGGAGATGTCCGCCGCGCATCCCACCGCCGGTTCCTTCGGGCTTTACGCCGAAATGTATCTGCATCCCTGGGCGGGGTTCGCCATTCGGCTCACCTATTGGCTCTGCATGATGGTCGTGGTCGGCAGTGAAGTGGTCGCCGCTTCCATCTACTGCAAACTGTGGTTTCCCCATCTGCCGCCGTGGGTGTGGATCAGCCTCTTCTCGTTTCTCGTCCTCTACGTCAACACGATCAACATCGAGAATCTCGGCACGTTTGAATACTGGCTCTCGATGATCAAAGTCGTGACCATCTTTGCGTTTCTCCTGTTGGGCTCAGCCTTGCTCTTTGGCTTCGGGTTTCCCAAGGTCGGTCTCGCAAATTACACCGCGCATGGCGGATTTTTCCCCAACGGCTGGAGCGGCGTTGGCCTTGGCGTCGTCCTGGGGCTCTTCAGTTTCTTTGGCATCGAAGTGGTGGGAAGCACTGCGGGCGAAGCCGCCAATCCCAAAGAGGCCGTTCCCAAAGCCTTGCGCAACACTGTCGCCGCCCTCGTCCTTTTTTACGTTGCGGGGCTCGCACTTGTGGTTGGCATTGTCCCCTGGACGCAAATCGGCATGGGCGAGAGCCCGTTTGTCCGCGTATTCCAAACTGTCGGCATCCCAGCCGCCACGCACATCATGAATTTTGTCGTTTTGACCGCTGCTCTTTCCAGCGCCGTTGCCAATTTATATTTCACCGCGCGGCTCGCCTTTTCTCTCTCTCGCGGCGGCTATCTTCCTGCAGCTCTGGGCCGCCTGAGCAAAAAAGACATGCCCATGATTGCCGTTCTGGCCTCCGGCGGCGGCATGGTCGCGGCGATGTTCCTGTCGAGGTACTTCCAGGATTCCTTGTTCGTTTTCATGATTGGCCTCAGCACTTTCGGCGCACTCTTCGCCTGGCTCATGACTCTCTTGACGCACCTCGCGTTCCGCCGCCACCACCAGCGTCACGCGAAACCGTATCTTCAACTGGGTCCTGCGGGTCCCTGGGCCTCTCTCGCCGGACTCGCTGGCGTCCTTGCCGTGCTGCTCTCCACCTGGTGGGTCCCCGGCTTCCGTATCACCCTCCTAGCAGGCGTGCCCTGGCTCGTACTTCTTACCGCGGGCTACTTACTGTGGTCGCGCTCAGGGCGGAGAAGAACGGCCGAGACCGAAACGAAAGCCTAAAGGCTCGCCCATTCTTTCAAGGAGATTTCGTGGCCGAGAATCGATCCAGCCTCGCGAATCATCATTTTAAGTTGTGGCACAGAGTATTCTTCGTTCGATGGAATGGTCAGGCGATTGTCTTTAAATACCAGAAACTGATGGCGTGCTCCCGAATAGGGTCCATCAAAACCTAAGACACGCAGGCGGCGGATAAACTCGCGGCGTTTACAAGGTGTCCACCGGCTCACGTACGGGTTCCTTGTTTAGATCAATGTTCCCGATGACCGGCAGATGATGGCGAAGCTTGAGCCCGACGAGCACCCAATCCTCGAGCGTGGACCGCAGCTCTTCTTCGCATTCCTTCAGCGTGGACGCGAAGGCAAGGACTCCCGGGCAGGAAGGGATGCGGCCTGAAAAAGTAGCATCTTCCAGCTTGTCATATACGGCGTCGCGCATGGCCAGCTCGACGTACTCACTCAAGACATATCGTTTGCTCAAGACCGCCCTCTGGCCCCATTATACAAGGTTAAAGCGAACTCATGACCTGCTTGTGACTCATAGGGATTCAGTATGGATCCACTTCTAAAATGGCGCGGCGAATTTCCGATTCTGGAGCGTGCCACGTACATGATCAGCAACTCGCTTGGCGCCATGCCGCGCCGAGTCTACGACGAGATGCGGGCCTATGCCGATTCCTGGGCCGAGCGCGGCGTGCGCGCCTGGGAAGAAGGCTGGTGGGAAATGGCCGTCAGCGTGGGCGACAAAATTGCTCCCCTGATTGGCGCGCGCCCCGGCGAAATCTCCCTGCATCAGAACGTCACGCTCACGCAAGCGGTGATTTCTTCCTGCTTTGACTTCCGCGGCCCGCGCAACAAAATCGTGATGGTGGACCTCGAGTTCCCCTCGATCCAATACTTCTATCACGAGCAGCGCCGCCAGGGCGCCCGCGTCGAAATCATTCCCGCCGAAGACTCCATCCGTTTCAACTTGGAACAATTCCTTGCCGCCATCGACGAAACCACGCTGCTAGTCCCGATTTCGCTTGCCCTTTTTCGCAGCTCGTTCATCGTGAATGCGCGCGCCATCATCGAGCGCGCCCATCGCGTCGGCGCGCACGTCATTCTCGACGCCTTCCAGGCCGCGGGAACTATTCCCGTGGATGTGCGCTCCCTCGGCGCCGATTTTGCTGTGGGCGGCGTGCTCAAGTGGCTCTGCGGCGGCCCGGGCGTGGCTTATCTTTACGTGCGCGAAGATTTGCGCCCGAAACTGAAGCCGTCGCTCACCGGCTGGATCGCGCATCGTCGCCCGTTTGCCTTCGAGAACGGCGCGATTGATCCGCGCGAAGATTCTTATCGCTATCTCAACGGCACGCCGCACATTCCTGCGCTCTTCGCTTGTCGCCCCGGCCTCGACATTCTCAATCAGGTCGGAATCCAAGCGATTCGCGAGAAATCGCTGCGCATGACCTCGCGTCTCATTGATGGCGCTAAGAATCGGGGCTGGCGCGTCAACACGCCGGAAAATCCCGCAGAGCGCGCCGGAACCGTTTCCGTGGATTGCCCGCACGCCTACGAAGTTTGCCGCGAACTGCTCGCGCGCGAAATCCTCGTGGACTACCGCCCTAAGGCCGGCGTGCGCCTCTCTCCGCATTTTTACAATCGCGAGGACGAATGCGACTTCGCGCTCGCGCAAATGGAAGAGATCCTGAAGACCGGGGACTGGGAAAAGCACGCCGCGGCGGTCACGCATGCTTGAAAGCAAAGAGTACGCGCCCCAGCGCGCGGAAATGGTCGAAAAGCAGTTGCGCCGGCGCGGCATCGAAGATACCTGCGTTCTCGGCGCCATGCTGGCGGTCCCGCGCCACGAATTTGTGCCTGAGGAGCTTCGCGCGCGCGCTTACGAAGACGTCCCCTTGCCCATCGGCAGCGGCCAAACCATTTCGCAGCCGTATATCGTCGCGGCCATGACCGCCGCCCTGCATCTTCAGCCGACCGATCGCGCGCTTGAAATCGGCGCGGGGTGCGGCTATCAGGCGGCGGTTCTCTCGCTCCTGGCCAAGGAAGTCTTCACCATCGAACGCCGCGCGGAGCTGGCTTTGGCCGCCTCGGAAAGGCTTGAGCGCCTCGGCTACCTCAACGTTCACGTGCATTGCGGAGACGGCACGCTCGGCCTTCCGGAATTAGCGCCGTTCGACGCCATCCTTGTTGCCGCTGCGGCTCCCGCGCCGCCTCAGCCGCTGCTCGCGCAGCTCGCCGAAGGAGGCCGCATGATCATTCCCGTGGGGGACTCCGACAACCAGGAATTGCAGCTCATCGAAAAGCGCGGCGGCAAGTTTTCCACCAAAATGCTGGAAGGCTGCCGCTTCGTGCCGCTCGTCGGCCATCACGCCTGGCAGAAGCCTCCCGAATGATGAGCGCAGCCAGCCCTGAACTCTCCATTGTCATTCCCGCGTTCAACGAGGAGTTGCGCCTTCCCGCCACGCTCGAGCGCATCGCCGCGTACCTGAAAAACTCGCGCCGCGATGCAGAAGTGCTCGTTGTTGATGACGGCTCGAAGGATCGCACCGCCGCGGTCGCCGAATCCTTCCGGGGCAAGATCCCCACGCTGCGCGTTGTTCCCAATGGGACCAATCGCGGCAAAGGGTACAGCGTGCGCCACGGCGTGCAGGAAGCGCGTGGCCGCCTCGTCTTGTTCACGGACGCCGACCTCTCCGCGCCCATCGAGGAAGCCGACAAGCTTGTGGACGCTCTGCAGCATTTGGACGTCGCCATCGGCTCGCGCGCGGTCAACCGCAGCCTGATCACCGTGCACGAATCGCCCTTCCGTGAATTCGCCGGCATCATTTTCAACAAAATCGTGCGCCTCATCCTGCGGCTGCCCTTTGTGGACACTCAATGCGGCTTCAAAGCTTTTGTCCGCGAACGCTGCCAGATTATTTTCGAGCAGCAGACCATCGAGCGCTTTGGCTTCGACCCGGAACTGCTCTATCTTGCGCGCCACCACGGCTTGCGTACCGTGGAAATCCCCGTGCGCTGGGGCCATTCCCCCGCCACCAAAGTCAACATGCTCCGCGACAGCCTGCAAATGTTCCTCGACGTGTTCGCGATCCGCTGGAACTCCCTTCGCGGCCGCTACCCCCGCAAGGCTTGAACCCCGAGTTGGCAGTCGACAGTTCACAGTTAACAGTTCCAGAAAAATTCAGGAATCCCAGCAAGCGGCTGGGCCGTCCCGATGCAACACCGGGATGCTGGGAAACGCAGATGCAGGGAACGAAGGTGGAGAGACTCTGGAGGGATTCTTGAAAGAGAACCTTGTGCGGACGGGAGCATGCCTTCTGGGCTTGCCCCCCTGCCACGCCGGGCAACCATGCAAAAGCATGAAACGAAAAGGGTTGCGGGGGGAGCATCCTGCAACTGCTTGAAAATAAAGGGGCAAATTTGCAACCACGAGCGAGGGAACTTGGAAGTGGCGAGTGACTCGTGGCGAGAGAAGGAAGAGGAGAAGGAGATGCAATGGAGGACGGGGGGAGGGGGTCGTAAGTGTGGCAAACACAAGACTTACAGGAGCGCATTTTCGGATCTGTGGCAATGATTGGAGTTACGGGCGATTTTTCGGAAGTGTGGCAAATACAGGAGTTAGCGACATTTTGAAGAAAGGCAGGGATCAGCGGAGGAGGGGTGAGAAGTGCTGCGCGGCGGGGGCGCATGGGCTTTAGCGGGGCAGGCTATAGACGGAGCCGTGTCCGAGTCGCTGGAACCCAGTATACTACATTTTTACTATTTGTCAAGCGATAAATAAGTCGTTCAGTTGCTAGCAGTTAGAGCGGAAGAAATTTTCCGTTGGATCGGTTGTTTTTCAGGGGTTTGTAAGAAGGCTTAGCGGGGTTGCTCGCAAGCATTCCACTCTGGGTTGTTGTGTTTTTGGGCGCTGCTGCACTGCTGGTCAGCGCGGCGGCGGCGCAGACGGACTCCAGCGGGGCAGGACAAGCTACCACAGGGGCCGCTACAGGCGCCGCCACAGGAGCTGCTACGGGCGCGCTTGAGTTCAGCGCGCGGATTACTCCCACGGCGGCGCGGGCCGAGCCGGTGCGGCAGTTTACCTTCTACATTCTCACGAAGAGCTACACGGAAATCGTGAAGGAGGCGGAAGAAAAAGATCCTGTCCCCGCGCGCGACGAATTCATCGACGGGCTGAAGTTTTCTGCCGAGCTGCGCGCGTGGATGAAAGCGAAAGATACGCTCGACCTTTCCGCGCCGGACATGGACAAACGGATTTCCCCCGAAGATATTCTCGGCGTGCCGGAATTTCTGCTGGCCTACCAGCGCTCGAACAGCGGGGGCGTCACTTCCGGCTTTCCCAAGCCGAAATACACGGAATTGGACCGCGCGCAGCACCCCGAAAAGTTTAAAAAGTTGAGGGAGGATTATCTGGCCGCGCTCATGAAATTCCTTCGCAAGCATCCGGAATCGACGACGGGAATCGAGCTGGAACTGGAAGGGATCAATCCGCAAAGAAAATGGGCGGCGCTGCAAAGCGCGCGCGACAAGCGCGTACGGCACGCGGCACCGGAGCTGGCGCAGCTGAAATTTCTGGCCCGCCGGGCGGACACGGACCTGGAAGGCCGCGCTTCGGTTTCCGGCCTGCCGCCCGGCGACTATTGGATTTCGACGATCAACCTGGAAGCCAATGCCGGGGACCTGCACGTGCGCTGGGACGTCCCGGTGAAAATCGAAGCGGGGGAAACTGCGCGCGTGGAGCTTTCAAACCTGAATACCACGGAAGCAAGCCGCGCCAATCCCTGACGCGGGAATGCTGGGCATGGGTACGCCGCTCAATTGGATCCTCTTCAACGCGTTCATCCTCATTTCGATGGTGCTGGACCTGCGCGTGTTTCACCGGCGCCCGCACAAAATCAAGTTGCGCGAAGCGGCCATTGCCAGCATTGGCTGGATTGGCGTTTCCGTGCTCTTCGGATTGGGCGTGCTGTATTTTCGCGGCGAGCAGCCGGGGCTGGAGTTCTTCACCGGCTACCTGATCGAAAAAGCGCTCAGCGTGGACAACCTGTTTCTGTTCCTGGTGATCTTCCGGGCCTTTGCGGTGGAAGACCGGCTGCAACACCGATTGCTGGAATGGGGCGTGGTGGGCGCACTGGTGATGCGCGGCATCATGATCGGCGTGGGCGCGCAATTGATCGAGCATTTCTCGTGGGTGCTGTACCTGCTGGGCGGATTTCTGGTGTACGCGGGAATTCGGATGTTTTTCAAGCATGTGGACACGCACCCGGAAAAGAGCAG
>QHYL01000417.1 GCA_003224105.1 Acidobacteriota bacterium
GGAAGAGAGGGATAGTGGTTAGTGGGTAGTGAGTGTTGAAAATCTGATTCCTTGCCCTCGTGAAGAAATTTGCGCGGGCTTTTTCATTTTTAAGCAAGATCACTCACAAAAAGAGATCTAAACGGATCTAAGACCATGGAGGGCGTAGAGAAGAACTGAAAGAGAGATTCCTCGACTGCGCAGGCCGACGCGTTTGCTCCCTTGCACGCTCACCAGCAAGATTAGTTTTAGTTTGATGGCGCGCTAAAGCGGGTCCAACACCGGCTATTCAGTGCGGGAGGGGAAAGACCAGGAGGTTGCGCTTGCCAGGGACGACGACGGCGATAGAGTGGCCGTCGGCGGAAATGGTGAATTCGCGGAAGGTCAGGCCGTGAAGAACGGAAACTGGTGTGGGTTGTGAAACGGAGATTTCTTTGTTGGGAGCGACGGCGGCAAGCGGCGGAACGGGAAACCAAACAATGTCGCCGGATTTTTTCTCAAGAGCGCGCTTGAGGAAGATGCGTGAGCCGTCGGGAGTCCAGCGAGGGATGCCCAGGCCGACGCGAACACGCGCGAGTTGATTGGGATGCGAGAGGCTGCGGATTTCGAGGGCTTCGCGGTCGATGAAGTACGCTGCTTTCGTGCGATCGGGAGAAACGATGAGGCCGCCTTCGTAACCGTCGAGCGTGGCGAGTTCCTTGTCGGAGTCACTGAGGACATCTAGGTATTGCAGGCGGGGCGGCCCGCTCATGGAGTGGTCCTGCTCGACGGCGACGGCGAAATTCATTTCGGGGAGCCATGCCACGTCGCGAAAGGTGCGGCCTTCGTAGGGGGAAGGGAACGAGCCCGAGGAGAGGCGCGTGGCCTTGATAGAGTAGAGCGGAAGTGTGCTTACGGCGTTGACGAGATACGCGATGGTGTTGTTGTCGGGAAGAAAAGCGGCGTTGGCGGCGCCAAGAAGGAAGTTGTCGCCCTTGTTGATGCGCACTTCGTGGCCGGAGTCGTCGAAGAGAAGCGTTTCGACAGAGTTGGTGGCGTTGCCGCTCTCGTCCTCGACGGTGGTGGTAAGTAGCTGGACGAGGAGATAGTGGCCGTTGGGCGACCAGCGAATGGAGTCGGTCAGGTAGCTGAGAAGCTGATTGCCGCGCGTATATTTCTGGCCTTCAAGGAGGCGGCGGCGCTTGCCACGAGCGTCCTGGATCCAGATGTCGTCGTGCTCGAGGTCGTACTTTTTGGTTTTAAAATTATGGTAGACGGAAAAAGCGATGCCGCCGTCAGGAGCGAAGGAGAAGGCGGTGATTTCTTCGTCGATGGAGGAGAGGGGCTTGTCGAGATTTTGCGCACGGGCGGGGACGGAACAGCAGCCGATTATGGCACAGAAGAGAGAGCAGAGTTTGCGGAGCCAGCGAAAACGGCTGCGGGAAAAGGAGCAGGTCATGGTTTGGCGGGCGCCTTCGACGGAGGCTGCGGACCAGGATGCGGGCCGGTGAATTCGGAGCAGCACGGTTTTTGGACGGGGGTGAATTCCATGAATTCGACGCGGGTGAGATCGGGATCGTAGATATTGAGCTGCCACTTGCCGTCGCGGCCGATTTTTGGCTGCTCAGTGCCAGTCCAGCCGTTGGCGCGGAGCTGCTTTTCGGCGGCGTGAATGTCAGGGACGCCGAGGGCGATATGGTTCATGACACCGAGGGTGTGATGGTCGGTGGTGGCGGGCACGTTAAGCATGTATTCGAGCCAGTCGGTGCCGTCGGGAACTTGCATGTCGACCCAGTTGGTTTCGTCGTCCTTCATTCCGCCGTGCCAGTAGACGTGGAAACCGAGAATGTCTTTGTAGAATCGATCTTCGGCAGCGCGGTCATGCACAACGAAACCGGCATGGATGAGGTGGCTGTCTCCGGGATACCCCAACAGTGATGCGACTATCCCCCGGCTAGAGATAAAAAGAACGCGGTGGCCTTCCGGATCTGAGGTTTCGAGGAATTTGAAACCGGAATTACCGTCCATGACTTGCGAGCATTTAACCCCAGCTCCGAGAAGATAACTGCGCATCGCAGCAGCGTCAGCCAGGAATCCAATTGTCTCCAGTGCATTCGGTTCTATCGTTCCTGGGCTCAGAAAGATTTCGATTTGCTGCGCGGAGTTGATGTGGTAGCAGGTCGCCGCTCCTGGCGGGTTGAAGCAGCCCTGTGTGAGTGGATACAAGCCGAGAGTGTCGTGATAAAAATGCCGCGAGGCTTCAATATTGGAAACCCGCAGTCTCACGAGAGCTACGCCTGAAATCTCAGGCCGCCGGAACGGTGCAAAGGTGCTGAGCGGCAAAACAATCGTACAGAAGAACACAAGCTGCCGGACAAATCGCATGCTTACCTCACGGAATTGACGCAGGAGGAGATTTTAGCTTACGGATTTCGTCGAGGCGAAGGCGGAGGCGCTGCTCGAAGCCCTGATCGGTGGGATGGTACCAGGTGCGGCCGGCGAGGTTGTCGGGGAGGCAGGGCATGTCGGTGACTTTCTCCTCAAAATTGTGGGCGTACTTGTAACCTTGGCTGTAGCCAAGATTCTTCATGAGGCCGGTGGGGGCGTTGCGCAGATGCAGCGGGACGGGGTCGGCTTCGGTCTTGTGAACGTCTTCGGTCACTTCGATATATGCAGTTTCGAGGGCGTTGGATTTGGGCGCGAGCGAAAGATAGACGGCGGCTTGTGCGAGCGCGAGATAGCCTTCGGGCGGGCCAATGAAGTGGAAGGCGTCTTTGGCGGCGATGGTGATTGCGAGGGCGCCGGGTTCGGCGAGGCCAACGTCTTCGCTGGCCATGCGCACCATGCGGCGAGCGAGGTAGAGAGGATCTTCGCCGGATTCGAGCATGCGCGCGAGCCAATAGAGCGCAGCATCGGGATCAGAGTTGCGCACAGACTTGTGCAGCGCGGAGATGAGATTGAAATGTTCTTCGCCGGCTTTGTCGTAGCGGAGGAGTTTGCGCTGGAGAATGTCTTCGAGAAGTTCTCCCGTGATGACGCGCGGAGCATTTTTCTTGGGACGCGTGCTTTTGACAGCGAGCTCGAGCGTGTTGTACGCGGCGCGGGCGTCTCCGTTGGCAAAAGAGGCGATGCGAAAGAGGGTGTCGTCGGAGACTTCGAAGGATTCGTTGCCTAATCCGCGGTCTTTGTCAGCGAGCGCGCGGCGAAGCAGCTCGACGATTTGAGGCGTAGCGAGCGGTTCGAGAATGTAGACCTTGGTGCGCGACAGGAGCGGCGAGATGACTTCAAAGGAAGGATTTTCGGTGGTCGCGCCGATGAAGGTGATGTGACCCGCTTCGACGTGGGGAAGGAAGGCGTCCTGCTGAGCTTTGTTGAATCGGTGAACTTCGTCGACGAAGACGATGGTGCGGTAGCCGGTACGCGCCTTGTATTCCGCGGCGGCCATCACGTCCTTGATTTCCCTGATGCCGGCGAGGACGGCGCTGAAGGAAACAAATTCAGCGTGCGTTAGGCGGGCGATGAGGCGCGCGAGCGTGGTTTTGCCGCAGCCCGGCGGTCCCCAGAAAAGCATGGAGCCGATGTTGTCGGATTCGATTTGCATACGCAGCGGCTTGCCGGGGCCGAGAAGTTTTTCCTGGCCGATGAATTCGTCGAGTGTGCGGGGACGCATGCGCTCCGCAAGCGGCTGGTTGGCGGCGGGAACGTCGGCGTCCGCGGCGGACCCGGGGAGTTTGGAGAAGAGGCTCATGGAATCCTTGAGTCTAGAGCTTTTGAGTGAATTTCGGAAATTCAATTGTAGAGATGCAGGAGCGGCGGCCACTGCTGAACGAGTAAACCGGGAGAGCAGGAGGCCGGGCTGAAGACCCGCCTCTACAAACGCGGCGATGCGGCGTTTCTTTGGCGGGCGGCTTCGTAGAAGACGACTGCGGCGGCGGCAGCGGCGTTGAGGGACTCAACTCTGCTGGCCATGGGAATGCGAATGCGCGCGTCGGCGCTGCGCTCGATTTCTTCGGGGAGCCCTGCGCCTTCGTTGCCGACGAGCAGCGCGATGGGCTGGCACCAGTCGACTTCCCAGGGGGCGAGGGGGGCACCGCGATTGCCCGAAGCGGGCGGGGCAAGCCCCGCCCCTACAGACGGGGACGCGCTGAAGCGCGCTCCTGAAGACGGAAGAGGAGAACCGGGGTTTTCGCGCACGCTGGAAGCCAGCGTGCGGATGCCTGCGATTTTGAATTGGGTCTGGAGGATGGCGAGGGACACTCCGGCGAGGATGGGCAGGTGAAGTGCCGCGCCTGCGGAGGCGCGCAGCGCCTTCGGCGAATACGGGCTGGCGGTGCCGCTGACGCCAGAAGCGGCAGTGGCGGCGCCCGTCGCTCCGAAAGCGGCGGCCGTTCGTAGGATGGTTCCGACGTTGCCTGGGTCTTGCACGCCCGCGAGAACAACGAGCAGGGGAGCGCACGCGGAATCGGCGCCGTTCACAAGATCGTCGAAAGAAGTTTCGCGCGGTTTCACCAGAGCGGCGACGCCTTGTGGATGCTCCGTGTCGGCGAGGCCCTCGAAGAGGCGGTCGGTGGTGCGAAGCGTGGGGAAGCCCATTTCCGGGCGATCGATCAGTGGCGCAAGGCGCTCGTGATGGCGCTCGCCGGATTCGCTGAAAAGCACGGCCTGGATAGAGCAGCCGGAGTGCAGAGCTTCTTCGACCAGGCGAGCGCCCTCCACTCCGACGAAGCCGGATTCCGTCGGCAGGCCGCCGCGAAGCGCCATGCGAAACTCCCTGAGCCAACGATTATCGCGGCTGGTGAGCAACGCAGGTTCGCCCGCGGCGCGACCACTTCGCGCGGCTTTACTAGGCGCAGCCATAGCTTGGAGGTTAGCAAATTTAGAGCATGGGGCGGTAGAATCCCACGACCATGGAAAACGCTCCTCACGGACAGGCCGTTGAGGTTGACGCCAGAGCAAGTCTTAGTAGCTATCTGATACTGGGATCCATATTTCTACTACTCACACTGTTCGGGCTTTATGTAGCTATTCGTGCCCCAAGTCACGACTGGAATTTCGTGTATGTTCCCGCCGGACTTTTGGTCTTTTCTCTGTTCTGGTTGCGATCCATTCGTCTGAGAGTTAGGGGTGTAGAGCTTTGCTACCGGACCCTCTTTTGGACTCGCAGAGTCAATCTCTCAGATATCGAAAAGGCCGAAACGCGATTGTTCGGAACTAGCAAAGGCACATATCGAGCTTTAGTCATTTATCCCCGCGGGGGAAGGATGCGAAAGCCGATGCGTGTGAACATCAAAGTTTTCTCTCGAGAAGATCTGCGCCGAATCTTCGATTTCCTTGGCCCCAAGTTCCAGGGCCCGCGTCGCATCGGAGTCTTTACCGACGAGAGTGTTTAATATTCTCATGAAGATGAAATCTTCATTAGAGTTGATTATTCAGATTCGGTAGGAAGGCGGCTTGATGCCTTTGTCGCGGAGGTAGATTTCGGCTTGGCCGCGATGATGGGCAACGTGGACGTACATGGCTAGGAGGACTTCGCGACCGGGAAGATGGCCGTCGGGGGAGTTGTGCGAGGCGTCGAGTTCGGCGGCGGTGAGATTCGATATTACACCGGAGCAATAGTCGAAGGAATCGCTCAGGAATTTGACGACGGCACCTTTGTCGGTAGGCGAAGGCAAAGCGGGCGGCTGAGAATCCTCCAGGCCCGCGCAGAACTGATAGTTCGTGGTGGCGATGTGGGACATTAATTGGCCGAAGTCCATAGAATCGGGATGCGGGCGGAAACCGTACTGATCCGGCGGCATGGCATTCGCCACCGCGACGGAGAGGCTGCTGAGAGCCGCGAAGTGCTTGGCGTATTCGCCCGCAGCGTTTGAGGGTGCCGGCGTCGTGGCTGTTGCTGAAAGAGGAAGGAAGACGAGAATTGCGAGCGTCAAAATGGATCGAGAATTCATGAGACCTCCTTGAGAAATCATGGCGTCAAAGCCTGCCTGCGAATGAGCCTCGCGATTCCGTTTACACGACGAGAAATGCCGAGGCTAGAACAAAGACAACCCATAAAGGCTGAACTGTTAGACTCGCTCGAATTCGTTTTGATAGCGCGCCGAAAGGCGCGGGACCGAGCTTTCCTTGAAATGTTGCGCGGGCGAGAGTTGGTGTGGTAGCGTCGCCCCAATACGGGCAGCGCGATGGGAGCGCTGCAGAGTGGCAGTACGTCTTCGCCAAAGGCCAAACCATTGCCGGCTGAACTGCTGCGCGTCAATCCAATCAACCCGGAAGCCGAAGCGATGCGCTATGCGGCGGACTTTCTCTCCCGCGGAAGTGTGATCGCGATCCCCACCGACACGTTTTATGGACTGGCGGCGGACCCGTTCAACCTTGCCGCTGTTGAAGAAATCTACCGCGTGAAAGGGCGGCCGGACCAGCGGGCGCTGCCGATCCTCGTGAATTCCATCGAGCAAGCGGTAGCGCTCTCGCGAGGAACGCCGGGCAGCTTCATGAGGCTTGCGCAAGAGTTTTGGCCAGGCGCGCTGACGCTGGTGGTGAATGCGTCGCACAAGATTCCGCTAAAGGTAACCGCGGGGACGGGGCGTGTGGCGTTGCGCTGGCCACGAAGCGAAGTGATCAAGCGATTGATTGACGAGTTTGAAGGACCGGTGACAGGGACGAGCGCGAACATCTCAGGGTTTTCTTCGTGCGCGAGCGCGGCTCAGGTGATGAAGCAGCTCGGTTCGCGCGTGCCGCTGGTGCTGGATGCGGGAGAGACCGGAGCGACGCTGCCATCCACGATTGTGGAATTGAACGGGGACGCGTGGAAGATTGGTCGCGAGGGCGCGATTCCAGTAGCGGAGATTGAGAAGGCGATGCGGGAGAAGTAACCCGTGTCGCGTGGGTCCGTGAAAAACCCAGAGAGTTTAGCCCGGAGGGGCATAGGAGATTTTTCCGAGGATGGCGGGGCCGCGCGCGCCGGTAGCGGAAGGGAGATTCGCCGGGCGCTGGTGAAACGTTTCGTAGGCGAGAAGTGCGAAGGCGAAGGCTTCCTTGGCGTCTTCGGGGACGCCGAGATGGGAGGACGGCGCCACCTCGATGTATGGAAGGGCGGCAGAGAGTTGCGCAAGGATAAGAGGATTGCGCGCGCCGCCGCCGGAAACGATGAGTTGGTGGATTTTGTCTTTGCTGAGAACAAAGCGGTGGAGCGCATCGACAACGGAGAGAGCCGTGAAAATCGTGGCAGCGCGGATGAGATCGGCCGGCTTGGCGTGATGGCGGCGGCCTAGGGCGAGAACTTTTTGGACATAAGTGCGGCCATAGTATTCGCGGCCGGTGGATTTAGGCGGCGCGAGTTTCAGATATGCGTCTTTCATCAATTCATTGAGAAGCGCAGGGATTGCGCGGCCGGATTGCGCAAGGCGGGCGTCTTTGTCGAAGCGCTGGCGGCCATGAGTGAAGCGCTGGACGAGGGCGTCAATGAGCATGTTGGCGGGGCCAGTGTCGAAGGCAAAAACCTGCGACGGTTTCGCATTGGCCGGAATCACGGTGATGTTGGCGATGCCGCCGAGATTGAGGGATACGCGGCCAAGTTTGGGATGACGATAGAGAAGATAGTCGACGTAAGGAACAAGCGGAGCGCCCTGGCCGCCGAGAGCCATGTCCGCGGGGCGAAAATCAGAAACAGTTGTAATGCCGGTTCGCGCCGCGATCGCAGAGCCTTCGCCGATTTGAAGAGTGGAAGCAGTGGAGCGTCCGAAATAGCTGACTGGCTGGCCTTGATGGAAAATCGTTTGGCCATGATTGCCGATGAGATTGATGCGACTCGGCGCGACCTTGAACTTCTTGCAAGCAGCTAGCGCAGCGTCGGCGTAGATGTGCCCGAGACGGAAGTTCATCTGGCTGAGTTCGCCGGCGGAAATGGGCTGCTGCTCAGCCACGCGGAGAATCTCTTTGCGCAGCGCAGGTGGAAAGTTGAACGAAGTGTGCCTGAGGAGTTTTGCATTAAGTTGCGGCGACGCGCCCGAAAAGCGCGCCAGCGCGACGTCAATACCATCCGCAGACGTGCCGGACATGAGGCCGAGGACGAGGAGCGGCTTCGAAGTCATCGCATGAAAAGTTTTAACATAGAGACGCAGGGGACACGGAGAAATTACGAAATCTGTTTCTTTAATTCGGCAAGAAGGTTGAGAGCATCGAGAGGCTTGAGTTGATCGAGGTCGGCGTCACGAAGTCTATCGAGGACCGCACGGTCGATCGGCGTGAAAAGGATTTGCTGATGGCCGTTGCTGCTGGGGCCTTCGCCGACTGCGCCAGGGGAGAGCGTTTCGCTTAACTCGTGCTCGCTCTGTTCGTGGCGCTTCAGGACTTCGCGGGCGCGCTCGATCACGCTGCGCGGCAGACCGGCGAGCCGTGCCACTTCGATGCCGTAGCTTTTGTCCGCGCTGCCGGGCTCGACGCGCCGGAGAAAAATGATTTCGCTGGGCGTCTCTTTGACCGAGACGTGAACGTTCTTCACGCCGGAAAGAAGATCGGCCAGTTCCGTCAGTTCGTGATAGTGCGTAGCGAAAAGCGTACGTGCCCGCGTGTGTTTCTGAAGATGCTCGACGACAGCCCAGGCGATGGACAGGCCGTCAAACGTTGCGGTGCCGCGGCCAACTTCATCAAGAAGAACGAGGCTGGAGGGGGTCGCGTAATTAAGGATGGCCGCGACCTCGCTCATCTCGACCAGGAACGTAGAACGGCCTCGCGCGAGATTGTCGCTGGCCCCGATGCGCGTGAAGATGCGGTCGGTGATGGGAAGTTTCGCCTGGCGCGCGGGAACGAACGAGCCCATCTGCGCCATAAGAATAATCAGCGCAGCTTGACGAAGGTACGTGGACTTGCCACCCATGTTTGGACCGGTGATGAGAAGCAATTGCTGGCGGCCCGGCTCGAAGCAGAGATCGTTGGGAACGAAGCGCTCGCCACGCTGGCGCAGAAGCTCTTCAATGACCGGATGTCGGCCGCCGACGATGAGCAATTCGCCGGTGGAATTGAATTCGGGACAGGCGTAGCCGCGGTCGGCTGCGAGTTTGGCAAAAGCGGTGAGCACGTCAAGCTGAGCTACGGCGGATGCGGTGCGGCGCAGGCGCGCCGCTTTTGCGGCGACCGAAGAGCGGACGTCAATGAAAAGCTGGCGCTCGATTTCGAGGATGCGCTCATCGGCGGCGAGGATCTTGCGTTCGTATTCTTTGAGTTCTGGCGAAGTGAAGCGCTCGGCGTTGACCAGCGTTTGCTTGCGCTCGTAGTCGGCGGGCGCAAGATGAAGATTCGGCTTGGAAATTTCGATGTAGTAACCAAAAACCTGATTGAAGCGAATTTTCAGTGAGCCGATCCCGGTGCGCTTGCGCTCGCGCTCTTCCATCGCGGCAATGATTTGTTTGCTGTGCTGGCTGAGGTTGCGCAGTTCGTCCAGTTCGGCGTGATAGCCGCTGCGAATGATGCCGGGATCGGTGGCCAGGGCGGGAGGCTCGTCGGCGATGGCGCGCTCAAGCCTGTCGCGGACGTCAGCCAGTTCATCGATTTCTTCGTGAAGGCGGCGAAGAAGCTCGCTTCCGCCGACGGGGGGCGGCGTGACAAAGTTTTTCAGCACAGGAAGCTGCCCGAGAGATTTGCGCAAGGCCACGAGCTCGCGGGGATTCGCGAGACCCAGCGTGATGCGGCTAGTGAGGCGCTCAAGATCAAGAATGCCGCGAAGCTCCTTTCGAATTTCACCGCGCACGACCGTCTGCTGCACCATGTGAGTGACGGCGGCGAGGCGGGCTTCGATGGCATCCCGGTCAATCAAAGGGCGAAGGAGCCATGAGCGCAGCAGGCGCGCGCCCATTCCGGTAACGGTGACGTCGAGCGCTGCGACCAAAGTTGTGGGACCCGAGGAGCGGCCCGGTTCGTCGGAAAAAATAGGATTGAGCAGCTCGAGATTGCGGACGGAAACGGGATCGAGGACCAGCGTATCGTGATGTTCGTAGTAGCGAACACGGTCGAGATGCCCTAGAGCTTCGACGCTGGGCGCGTCGGGTTTTTCCCGGGCTTCGCCGGAGCGGTCGCCGCGCGCTGCATTTTCGCGCAGGTAATGAATGATGGCGCCGGCAGCGGAAAGCGCTTGCGGATGATCGTCGAGGCCGAACCCCGTAAGTTCCGCCACGCCGAATTGTTCGCGCAAGATGCGCTCGCCGTAGTCGCGCTGAAAGGTCCAGTCTTCCAGGCGTGATTCGATGCCGCCCGTGCCTTCGAGCAGCGAAGTCTTTGCGGTTTCGAAAAGCTGCTGCGGCCGCGGCAGAAGAGTCTCGCGCGCGCGAAGGAGCTGGAGTTCATCGCGCAAGGCTTCCTCGGCGCGAGGGCCGGAAAATTCCGTAGCCTGAAATTCACCCGTGGAAAGATCGACGAAAGCGAGCCCAATGGGCGAGCCGGAGGAATGGGGCGCGACCGCGGCGAGGAAATTGTTTTCGCGAATGTCGAGAACGCTGAGATCGGTAGCCGTGCCGGGGGTGATGACGCGCACAACTTCGCGGCGAACAAGCTTCTTGCCGGGGCCAGGCTGTTCCATCTGATCGCAAATGGCGATTTTGAAGCCGGCGCGAATTAATCTTGCCAGATAGCCTTCTGCGGCATGGTAAGGAACGCCGCACATGGGAATGGGCTGGCCCTTTTCGCGATTGCGCGAAGTGAGCGTGATTTGCAGTTCGCGCGAAGCGATCATCGCATCTTCGTAAAAAAGTTCGTAGAAATCGCCCAGGCGAAAGAGCAGCAAAGCGTGCGGATAGCGCGCTTTGATCGTGTGATACTGCTGCATCAAGGGTGTGCCGGGTTCGGACATTCGGAAGTAATCAGTTTTCAGTTTTAGGTACTAAACCCAACAAACGCAAATAAAAAGCTTTTGCAACAATTGTAAATCGCTATCCAGAAACTGGGGCTGGGAATTGGGCGGCGGCGACGTTGCATTTTGCCTGTTTGGATAGAGGAGCGCAACCGTCCCTTCATTCCTATCTTGCTCAAGATCGGATGCCGGCATGAGTCAGCAAAAAAGCGTAATCCAGAGCAATCTCGCGAAGATAATCGTACCGTCCCGAGGCCCCGCCGTGACCCGCGCCCATGTTGATTTTCAGCAGCAAGGGATTGGAATCGGTTTTTAGCGTACGCAGCTTGGCCACATATTTGGCGGCCTCCCAGTACATCACTTGGCTGTCGTTCAAGGCAGTTTTCAGAAGGATTGCAGGATAAGGTTTTCGCGCAAGATTCGTGTACGGACAATATTTCTTCATGGTGAAGTAGTCCTCGGCAATTTGCGGATTGCCCCATTCTTCGTATTCGCCAACGGTGAGCGGAAGAGAAGCGTCCAGCATGGTGTTCAAGACGTCGACAAACGGCACTTGGCTGATGACGGCATGAAAGAGATCCGGACGCTGATTCGTAGCCGCCCCCATTAGAAGCCCACCGGCGCTGCCGCCTTGGATGGCGAGCTTGTCCGGCGAGGTGTGCCGCTGCGCGATCAAGTGTTCGGCGCATGCGATAAAATCCGCAAACGTGTTCTGCTTTTGCTTCATGCGGCCGGCGTCATGCCAGGGCTTTCCCAATTCGCCGCCGCCGCGAATGTGCGCGATCGCGAAGACCACCCCGCGATCCAGGAGGCTCAGACGATTCGAATTGAAATTGATGGGCATGGAGATGCCGTAGCTGCCGTAGCCGTAAAGCAGCAGCGGAGAAGTTCCATCGCGCGGTGTGTCGCGCCGATAGACCATCGAGATCGGCACCCGCGTGCCGTCGGTCGTCGTAGCATGAAGACGCTTACTGACGTATTGGGATGCATCGTAGCCGCCGAGAACCGGCTGCTGCTTGCGAAGCACCCGCTCGCGTGTGCCGACGTCGTAATCAAAGACGGAACGCGGAGTGATGAAAGATTCGTACTGAAAGCGTACGTGAGAGGCGTCGAACTCAGGATTGTCGCCCAGGGACGCGTTATAGGCAGGTTCCGTGAATTCGATCCGATGCGAAGCAGCTAATGCGTTTTCAACGCTCGGGGCAGAGGCCAAATCCACGATGCGGAGGTAAGGCAGTCCCCCTTCCCGCTCGAACAACACGAGATGGTTTTTGAAGGCCGCGAAACCGGCGAGCATGACGTCCGGGCGATTCGCAACGATTTCACGCCAGGATTCCTGCTTAGGATTCCCGGAAGGAGCTGTAACGAGCCGGAAGGTACGGCCGCCAGAATTCGTTCGAATGAAAAAAATCTCCGCGCCTACACCGGGAACGGGACCAGGATGATGATCCGCGTAGTATTCGTGATTGTCCTCCCGCTGCGCCATCAAACGGAACTGGTCAAAGGGCTCATCCGCGCGCAGAAACCGGACCTCGCTGGCCGTGTGGCTTGCCGAGGTGAGCAGCAGAAACCAGCCGCTCCGTGTGCGTTCGACTTCGATATGAAAACGCTCGTCGGTTTCCTCATAAAGCAGAGTGTCAGGACCGGTCACCCCTAAAACATGCCGGTAAAGCCGGTGCGAACGCTTGGTCGTTTCGTCTTCGATGGTATAGAAGAGCGTCTTATTGTCGGCAGCCCAGGCAACACTGGTGACTCGTTCGACGCGCTCGGAGAGCAATTCACCGGTGCGCAAGTCCCGCACACAAAGAGTGTATTGGCGGAAGCCGGTATTGTCCGTGGAGTATGCAAGCAAATCATTGTCATCGCTCACGTCGAAGGAGCCAAGCCCGAGAAAACTGTGTCCTTCGGCGAGCTGGTTGAGGTCCAGAAGCGGCTCTTCAGCTGCATCTTCCCCATCCTGCCTGCGGTAATGATAGGGATACTGCTTGCCCTCCTCCGTCCGAGTGAAATAAAGATACCCGCGCAACCGATAGGGAACCGTGAGATCAGTTTGCTGGATTCGCCCCAGCATTTCCTGGTAAAGCTTCTTCTGAAATGCCTCAGTGGGTTTCAGGACGGCGTCAGTGTAGGCATTCTCTGCCTCCAGGTATGCAAGCACTTCCGGGGACTCTTTGTGGCGAAGCCAGTCGTAATGGTCTACGCGACGGTCGCCATGAAGCACGTGGTCCACGGGTTCCCGCCGAGCCACAGGGGGAACGGGCGTTGATTTAGGTGCTATTTCATCGGAAACCGCCGGCGACAGCTTCTCGGATTCTGGGTTCACAGGTCTCTTTGCAAAGAAGGACCGCAAGGCGATCCAGGATGTTGCACGGACGGGGAAAGACGCCCGGGCAGAATGAACCGCATACCTTGGTTATACTAACGGAAGTCGATGGCGGGCGAAAGTTACCCTCCAACCACAGGGATTGGCGTGGCGCGCGAAACCGAAATCAAACTGAAGATCGCAGACGTGAAAGCGTTTCAGCGCCTTCTGACGAAGCTCGGCGCGCAGCCTGTCGGCAACGGTTCAGGCCGAGTTCGCGAGGAAAACGTCATATTCGACACGCCGCAAGGGAGGCTCGCGAAGCACGGCCAACTCCTTAGAATTCGCACCCAAACGCCAGACGGCCGTGGAAACTCCAGGAAGTCCAGGCCAAAACCGCGAATCGTTCTGACTTTCAAGCGGCCCGTCGCGCGACCGGCGGGATCGGATGCGGAGCATCCAGAGGATGGCTTTCACAAAGTCCGCGAAGAAATCGAGATGGAAGTCGCCGATGCCGCGACCCTGACGACCATCTTTGAGGGGCTCGGAATGAGCGGATGGTTCCGTTATGAGAAATTCCGTACCACTTTTCGACTTCCCGCAAGCAAGGCCTGGGCGCGCGGCTTGCTGATTGAACTGGACGAGACCCCCATCGGCACGTTTGTTGAACTCGAAGGGCCAGCCCCCGCAATCGACCGAGCTGCCGCGGACCTGGGCTTTTCCAAGCGCGACTATGTTCTGAAGAACTACCTCACGCTGTATGTCGAAGAATGCCGCCGCAAGGGCGAGCAGCCGGTTCACATGCTTTTTCCAGCCGGGGTTTCACCTGCCCGTTTACTCCAGTGAAAAAAATTGCGTAAAACGTCATTCTGCCCTTGACATTACGATACTCGCAGCTTATCAATGCGTTTGGGACCAAAAAATGGTCACAAAGATGCACGGATTCTCTCGATGACCACGAGCAACGAACTCGAGCCTGGCCCTAAAGGCAGCGGAGAGCATTTTGCTCGGGACCTGGTTCATGGACTGAGTATGCCGACGGAGTCGCTCAAGGTTCATGCAAAAGCGCGACCAGTCGGTTGGGGAGGGTTCGCTGGCGGCTGAAGGTAAGTCCATTATTGTCAGGCACTTGCCCGCCGCCGAGGTTCTTCGGTGCGCGGGTTTTTTGTTGCCTGACGGACCCTGATAGGCCTGGCGGGTTTGCGCCGGTTGCGGACAAAGGCAGGAGGTAAGGACCATGGAGATCTACGCCACGGAACTGATGGGAGTAAAAACCTACGACGCCCAGGGAAATTATGTCGGGCGCGTCCGCGAGTTTTTCATCGAGCCTGCCGAAGCGCCCAACCGCATCTCCCACTTTTTGCTGTCCCGCGGCCGTTTTCAGCCGCTGGTAGCCAAGCACAATCAAGTTGCCTCGGTTTCCGACAAGAAGATCCATTTGAATGTCGGGGAAAAGGCGCTGGAAATCTACCAGCCCAACGAGTCCTGGCTGGCGGTGCGGAAAGACCTTCTGGATCAGCAAATCATCGATACGCGCGGTCGAAAAGTGGTGCGTGTGAACGACCTGGATCTGGCCGAGCAGCGCTCAAACGGCAATGTGGAACTCCGCTTAACACAGGTGGACGTGGGGCTTACCGGAGCAGTGCGCCGGCTGCTGCAAGGGGTAGTTCCTCCCGGAGTTGTTCGCAAGCTCCAGAGCCAGTTTCCGCCGAGTACGATTCGGTGGGAATTCGTCAATTTGATTGAGCCGGACCCGTTGCGCCGCGTGAAACTCCGCATTACGCACGAAAAGCTGGAGGACCTGCACCCGGCCGACCTGGCGGACATTATCGAGGACCTCTCCGCTTCGGAGCGCCAGAGCATCATTGCGTCCCTCGACGAAGAAACGGCAGCAGGCGTCCTGGGCGAGTTGGACGCCCGGCTCACGACCCAGATCGTGGAAGACCTCGATCCCGAAAAGGCTGCGGACATTCTGGAAGAAATGGCTCCCGACGCGGCGGCCGACGTGCTCGCGGATTTGCCCAAGGAAACCTCCGACGAGCTGCTGGAAGAGATGCCCGGCCCGGAAGCGAACGAGGTCCGGGAATTGCTCGAGTTTGACCCGGCTACCGCCGGCGGAATGATGAATACCGAATTTGTGTTTGTCAGCGAGTCCGCGACGCGCGACGAAGTCCTCGAATGGCTTCGCAAGCAAGACCAGAATTTTGATCAACTGGACACCGTCGTCCTCCTCGACGACAAAGCGCAGTATTCCGGCGCGGTTCCTGTGGTGCGAATGCTTTTAGCAGGGCCGCAGGAGCGGCTTGTGGCATTAAGGATGGAGCCGGTGGTCAGCCTGCCTCCGGAGGCGGATGAAAAAGAAGTGTTTCAGCTGTTCGACAAGTACAACCTGCGGATGTTGACCGTGGTGGACAAAGAGAACCGGCCCATCGGGGCCATTGCCGTGGACGACGTGGTAAACCGCCTGGTGAAAAGCTAATTAGCGAAACGACGAGGAAGGCGTGAACTGGCCAATCCTGAAATCGAGCGTGGAGACGCTGCAGAATCGCGGCTCAAGCCTTCAAAAGCGGCTGCGCGGCTTGCGGCGCCGCCTCGTCTTGTTGCTGGCTGTGGTTGGCCCCGGCTTGATCACCTCCAATGTGGACAACGATGCCGGCGGAATTTCCGTTTATACGCAGGCCGGCGCGCAATACGGCTACGCCCTGTTGTGGTCGCTGATTCCCATGACCATTGCGCTGTACGTCACCGAAGAAATGTGCGCGCGCATGGGCGTGGTCACCGGCAAGGGGCTTTCTGATCTCATTCGCGAAGAATTTGGATTTCGCCCGACGTTCTTCGTAATGATTACCGGCTTTTTTGTGGATTTGGCGAACGTAGTCGCGGAGTTCGCAGGCGTCGCCGCTGCGATGCAGATCTTTCACATAAGCAAATACGTTGCGGTTCCCATCGCTGCAATACTCGTGTGGATTCTGGTGATTCAGGGAACTTACAGGCAGGTGGAAGTCATCTTTCTCTTTGCCTGCATCCTGTATTTGTCCTACGTGTTTTCTGCGGTTTTGGCAAAGCCGGACTGGCTGATTGCTGCCAGGCACACGGTGATTCCGAATGTGCGCCTGGATTCCGGATATCTGCTCATGCTGACGGGGTTGATCGGGACGACCATTGCTCCGTGGCAGTTTTTCTATCTTCAAGCCGGCTTCGTCGAGAAAAAAGTAGGTCCGCGCCAGTATCCGCAAGCGCGTGCCGACGTCATTATTGGCAGCATCAGTTGTATGGTGATCGTGTTCTTCATCATTGTTTGTACGGCGGCCACCCTGTTTGTTTCGGGCCAGCGGGATATCACGGACGCCGCGCAAGCGGCCCATGCGCTAATCCCCCTGGCCGGGAAGTGGGCCGGCACGCTGTTTGCGTTTGGGCTTCTGAACGCTTCGTTGTTTGCGGCGTCGATTTTGCCTCTATCCACAGCTCACGTCATTTGTGAAGGGTTGGGATTTGAGGCGGGGTTGGATCACAAGTTCAGGGACGCTCCCATCTTCTATTGGCTGTACACGGTGCTGATCGTGGTCGGAGCAGGCGTGGTGTTGTTGCCTCATGCACCGCTGTGGAAGATTTTGATTTTCTCCCAGGTCGGCAATGGAGTGTGGCTCCCGGTCGTCGTGATTTTTATTCTGTTGCTGGTGAACCGGCGCGACTTGATGGGCGAGTATGTGAACACGATGACGTACAACATCGTGGCGTGGGTGACCGCCATCGCCATGATTGCAATAACTCTGATTCTCATTTATACCTCCCTCTTCGGGGTCGGATCTGCTCCGGTCGGTTGACGCCGCTAGGGTGTTTGGCAAGGCACGCTGCCATTGCGCCGCACCAACGGCCTATGTTAACTTTGCGGCGTAAAGGGATTTTCAAAAAAAACCATTTCCAGATAAGTTTGTGTCGCAAACCAAATTCCACCAAACGCTAAATGCTCCGGCCCTGGAGTCGCTCGGCCCTGTAACTGCCGAAGAAGCCTGCCTTCTTGAGAAGCTGGATTTGACGCGCCTGCCGAGGCACGTGGCCGTCATCATGGACGGCAACGGACGCTGGGCGCAGAAGAGGCACCTGCCCCGAATCGCCGGCCACCGTCAGGGCACGCAATCGGCGCGCACAACCATTGAAACCTGCGCGCGATTGAAGATTGAGGCGCTGACCCTATACGCCTTCTCCGTGGAAAACTGGCGCCGCCCAAAAACCGAAATCGACTTCCTGATGCAGCTCTTGCGCGAATACCTGAAGAGAGAAATGCCTCTGCTCCAGAAAAACGAAATCCGCATGCGTTTTCTGGGCCGGATTCATGAGCTTCCCGCCGCGGTGCAAAAAGATGTCCGCGAAGCCATGGAGAAAACGGCAGAGAATAAGGGCATGGTTCTCTGCGTAGCCCTGAATTATGGCGGGCGCGCGGAAATTGTGGACGCCATGAATGCCGTTCTCCAGCAGCAAAATGGAAGCGCGGCGCCCTCACTAATCACCGAGGAGCATCTCGCGCGCCACTTGTACACCGAAGGCTTGCCGGACCCGGACCTGCTGATCCGCACGAGCGGCGAGATGCGCGTCAGCAATTTCCTGCTCTGGCAAATTGCCTATGCGGAGATTTTCGTCACGGAAACGCTGTGGCCGGACTTCAATCGCGCCCGCTTGCTCGATGCACTGGTTGAATTTCAAAAGCGCGAGCGTCGTTACGGCGGCATCCGCGAAGGCCAGCCCTCCTCCGACGAGAAGCCCGCCCGCGTCGCCGGCGAATAGGGTCCGGCCTTTTCTTCACCCTTTTCGGCTGAGGCGGACGTTGCGTTACTTCGCCGGTGTTGCAGTCGGCAGGCCCTGCAGCCGCTCCTTGTTAATCTTCAGCACGACTCCTGCGTTGCGGTCGGCAACCTCGCTTACTTTATATTCCGCCGCCGTGCCCATCACCTCCGCCACTTCAGTGGGAGTCAGCGCATATTTGTCCGTCAGCCAGTTCGCCATATTTGTGGTCGCATCGCGAAACGCATCATCGATCGACCCGTCCAGCCCCACCGCCATGAGGTGTGTCGGCGATTCGACGCGGGGCCCCGGCAGGCCTTTACCCGAAAGCACGTCAACCGTGAACTCCACGTCCATCGACGTCTCCAGGGCGTTTCCGTTTAGCTCCCCATCGCCTTGCGCCGCATGGCCGTCCCCCAGATACAGCATCGCTCCCGGAGTCCTCACCGGCAAATAGACCGTCGCGCCCTCGATCACTTCATTGAAGTCCATGTTCCCGCCATAGCCGCCGGAATCTCCTGTCCCCGGAGCAGCCGCTGCCGGCGGCGGCGCCGTCGCCACACACCCCAGCATGGGCCGCAACGGCACAGAATAATTCTTCAAGTGCTCCGTAGGCTTTTCCACCGTCGCCACACCGCGCGCCGTATGCAGGTGCCATCGCACACTTTTTCCTGCATCCTTCATTTTCACCGCCCACTCGGTATCCACGCCGCGCGGAACAATGTCGTCATCACTTACTGCCCAATCGCGGTTCAGGCGCAGCCGCGTCAGATGCACCACAAGCGTGTCGCCCGGCTCCGCTCCTTCCACAAAGAACGGCCCGG
>QHYL01000301.1 GCA_003224105.1 Acidobacteriota bacterium
AAAGCAGCGGAACCCAGAAGGAGCGCTGAATGTTCGAGAGGTCGGAGATTTTGCCCATGATCGGCGGAACCACCATGGCTCCGCTAATGGCCATGATGAGCAGCGACGAGCCGCGCTTGGTGAACGGGCCAAGATTCTTTATTCCCAGGGCGAAAATCGTGGGAAACATGATGGAGTGGAAGAAGCCGATCAGCACAACCGCGTAAATCGGGAGGATGCCAGCGGTGGAAGTCGCGACCAGGGCGCAAACCAGCGCCCCAGCGGCGAAAACGGCCAGGAGGCGCGAGGCCGCAATGGGCTTCATCAGCGCAGAACCGGCGAAGCGCCCGATCATGAAGCCCACTGCGTGCATCACCAAATATCGGGCAGCTGCGCGCGGGCCAAGAAGCGGCTGCGCGTGCATTACAAAGCGAATCACGAAGCTGCCGACTCCAACTTGCGCGCCGACGTAGAGAAATTGGGCGATAACGCCGCTGACCAGATGCTTGTGCGCGAGAACGCCGCGCCAGCTTGCGGAAGCGCCGGCTTCTTCGGGCGCGGCGGACTCGCGGACTTCCGGCAGGTGCGCGAAGTAAATAATCGCTGCCACCATCAGGAAAATACCGCCGATGACCAAATACGGAATGCGCACCGTGGCGGTTTGCGCCGCGCGGTACGCCTGCAAGGCCGCGGGGCTGAGGCGTGCGAGCTCGCCGGCGCTCGGCACTGTCGCGGAAAGGATCATGGGCCCGATGACATAAAGCGCAACGACGTAACCGACGCCATTGAACGATTGCGCGACATTCAGGCGGCGCTCGCTGCTTTCAGGGGCGCCAAGAATCGTCGCGTAGGGATTGGCGGCGACTTCGAGGAAGCTTTGGCCGCAGGCGAGCACGAACGAAGAAAGGAGGAAGAGTCCGTAGACGCCGAGCGAACCGGCGGGGACGAAGAGGAGCGCTCCCGCGGCGCAGAGAAACAGGCCAATGAGGATTCCGCTGTGGTAGCCGATGCGCTCCATGAGGCGGCCAGCGACCAGCGCCGCAAGAAAGTAGCCGCCGAAGAAGGCCACTTGGATGAAGGAGGATTGAAAGTCGCTCAGACTGAACGCAGCTTTAAAGTGCGGAATGAGGACATCGTTTAGATTGACGCCGAAGGCCCAGAGGAAAAAGAGACTGGTGATCAAAATGAACGGCAAGACATGTTTTCGTTCGGTGAGCGGGGCGGATGGTGGCGCCAAGTTTCCTCCGTTGGATAGGGGTTGTGGATCAGGTCAAAGCGCGATCGAGATGAACGTAGCCGCCGTCGACAAGAACGTGCTGGCCGGTGATGTGGCTGGCCTGGGGCGAAATCAGGAACAGGACCATGGCGGCAATCTCTTCGGGCTGCGTCATGCGCTTGCCAAGTGGAATTTTGGAGACGATGTGCTGGAGTTTTTCCTCGGGATTGGGAAACGTGTTGAGCCACCATTTGTAAAGGGGAGTCATGACTTCTGCGGGAACGAGGGCGTTCACGCGCATGCCGTAAGGGAGCAATTCGCAAGCCCAGTCGCGCGTGAGGGAGAGGATTGCTCCTTTTGCGGAAGTGTAGCCGGAGGTTTTCCCCTGGCCAGTCATGGCGACCTTGGAGGCGATGTTTACGATGTTGCCTTGCGCTTTTTTTAGCGAAGGGAGAGCGTAGTGCGCCACGTTGTAGTAATGCAGCAGATTCAGTTGCAGAGACTTGACGTACTTTTCAGGCGAGCCGGTTTCGAGGCCGACGTTGTCGTTTACTCCGACGTTGTTGACGAGGACATCGAGCCGGCCAAATTCGCGGACCGTCTGCTCGACGATGGCGGCGCAGTTTTCGGGCGGAATGACGTCCGCGATGATGAGGCCGCATTTCGCGCCGGCGTCGCAAAGGTCTTTTTTGAGCTGATTGGCGGCTTCCACGTCTTTGTCCACGAAGACGGGGACGGCGCCTTCGCGCGCAGAGCCGCGTACGATGGCCGCGCCAATTCCCTTCCCGCCGCCGGTAACAAGGACGACCTTGTCTTTAAGCTGCAAGTCCACGTTTCGCCGCTTTCAACTGATAGAACTCCGCTGCATTGCCCCCGAAGATTTTGTCCTTGATGTCCGCCGCGCAATCCTGAACGTAATTTTCGATGATTTCGAGCACCTGCTGATAGCCGGCGGCGAGCAGGCACACGGGCCAGTCCGAGCCGAACATCAGGCGCTTCGGGCCAAACGCACCGAATACTATATCCAAGTAGGGCCGAAAATCTTCTTTCTTCCAGTTTTTCCAGTCGGCTTCGGTGACGAGGCCAGAAACCTTGCAATAGACGTTGGGCTTCGCGGCGATATTTTGCATGAGCACGGCCCAACCGGAGCGGCTGCGCGCTTTGATTTCGGGCTTGGCGATGTGGTCGATGACGAATTTTTGTTCGGGAAAATGGGCGACGAGTTCGAGGGCGGCGGGCAACTGCTCGGGGTAAACGAGAATGTCGTAGGTAAAGCCGAATTCGCGGAGACAGGCGATGCCACGGAGGAAATCGGCGCGGGCGAGGAAACGCTCGTCAGGTTCGTCCTGGGCAAGGTGGCGGAAGCCGCGGAGCTTGTCGAACTGCGAGAAGTGCTTCAGGCGTTTGGCGGCGTGCGGTGAGCAAAGATCGACCCATCCGACGACGCCGGCGATGCTGGAGTGGCGCTGGGCGAGTTGGAGGAGGAAGAGGGTTTCCTCCTCGGATTGGTCGGCTTGGACGGCGATGGTGGCGTCAATGTTGCCGGCTTTACGGTCGTCGTCGAGATCTTCGGGCATGAAATCACGCTTGAGGAGAGACATTTCCTCAGTGATCCAAGAATGGCGGACAGCATTGTATTGCCAGAAGTGCTGGTGCGCATCGATTCTCATTTTCCACCGAGACACAAATTCCCCCGGCTCATCCGTGGAGATTGAAAAACCCGCCGTCGATCGGATAATCCGTACCGGTGATGAAAGCCGCTTCGTCGGAACACAAAAACAGGGCCAGCGCCGCCACTTCTTCCGGATCGGCCATGCGGCCGATGGGCTGCGTTTCGGAAAGTTTTTGAAACATTTCCTTTTCACGGCCGGGATAATTCTTTTTCAAGTAACCGTCCACGAAGGCGGTGTGGACGCGCGCGGGCGAAATACAATTGCAGCGAATCTTATGCGGCAAATAGTCGCGTGCAACGGAGAGGGTCATGGAGAGGACCGCTCCTTTGCTCATGGAATAGGCAAAACGATCGGCGAGGCCGGCAGTAGCGGCGATGGAGGCCATATTGACAATGACTCCGCCGCCGTTGGCCTTCATCGAGCCGATGGCCGCGTACATGCAGTTGTAAATGCCTTTCACGTTTACGAGAAAAATGCGGTCAAAGTCGGTTTCCGTGGTGGACTCGAGCTTGCCGATGTGGGAAATGCCGGCGCAGTTCACGAGAATATTGGCGGCCTGCGGCGCTGGAAACCTTTGAAACAGTTCCGTTACGCTGCGTTGATTTCCAACGTCGCAGACGTGCGCAGTGGCGCATGCTCCGGCCTCCGTGATTTCTTGAGCAGCTGCGTTGGCATCTTTTTCGTTGAGGTCCACGACGCGGACCACGGCCCCTTCTTGCGCAAATCTTCGCGCGATGGCGCGTCCAATCCCGCTGGCCGCGCCAGTTACGACAGCGACTTTGCCGTCAAGGCGAAACCCGTTGGAATGTTTCCCGAGGTTGGTCAGAGGGAGACTCCTCTCTTCCAGGGGATGAAATCGTCTTGCGAAAGCATTTCCGCTTTGGTGCGGGCTTCACCACTTGCGACCTGAACCACGCGGTCCAGGATGGTCTCGCCCATTTGCTCGATGGTCGTTTCGCCGGAAATGATGCCACCACAATCGATGTCAATGATATCGGGCATGCGCCGCGCGAGACTCGAATTGGTGGAAATTTTCAAGACCGGGACGATGGGATTGCCCGTGGGCGTCCCCAGCCCGGTGGTAAACAAGACCACGTTTGCACCCGCTCCCACTTGAGCGGTCACACACTCGACGTCATTGCCTGGCGTGCATTGCAGATTGAGGCCCGGCTCACTGGAATATTCGGGATAATCCAGAACCGCGGTGGCGGGCGAGGTGCCGCCCTTCTTGGCGGCGCCCGCGGACTTCATGGCGTCGGTGAGCAAGCCGTCGCGGATATTTCCAGGCGAGGGATTCATTTCAAAACCGGAGAGAACGGCTTTTGCGCGAGCCGCGTAATCGCGCATGAGTTGCGCGAAGCGGTCCCCGACTTCCTTTCGTACGCAACGGTCGATCAGTTCTTGCTCGACGCCGCAGAGCTCTGGAAATTCGGAGAGGATTCCGCGGCCGCCCAGCGCGGCGAGCAAGTCTGCAGTATGCCCGATGGCGGGATTGGCGGAGAGGCCGGAAAAACCGTCGGAGCCGCCACACTTCAGGCCGAGAGTCAGTTGTGAAAGCGAGGCGGGTTTGCGCTCGGCTTTGTCTGCCTCGACGAGACCGAGAAAAGTTTCGCGGATGGCCTGCGAGATCATGGAGGCTTCGGAAGCGCTCTTTTGCTGCTCGAAGATGAGCAGAGGCTTGCTGAAATGGGGGTCGCGGCGCTTGATTTGCTCTTGCAGGATTTGGACCTGGGCATGCTGGCATCCCAAGCTGAGAACCGTGGCGCCTGCCACATTCGGATGATGGATGTAGCCGGCGAGCAAGCCGCAGAGATTGTTGGAGTCTTCGCGCGTGCCGCCGCAGCCGCCTTCGTGCAGCAGGAATTTGATGCCATCCACATTACGAAACACTCTGGGAGAGGGTTTTCCCGGCTGCATTTCGCTGAATGACAAGCTCTTTAGTTCGCCGGGCTTTCCTTCACGATAGAGGCGGACGAGTTCAGCAACCTGGCGACGATAGACTTGAGGCGCGGCAAAGCCGAGCTCTTCCTCGAAAGCCTGCTTAAGAACGGCAAGATTGCGGTTCTCACAGAAGACGAGCGGAAGAACCAGCCAATAGTTGCGGGATCCGACCTGGCCGTCTGCGCGATGAAAGCCGGCGAAGGTCTTGTTGCGCCACGCGGAAACGTCAGGCGGCGTCCAGGCGCGGCCGACTTTTTCGGACTCGTGAAAAGCAGCCGCGGCGTGACGAATGTTGCGTGTGGAGAGCAGATCGCCGGGTCGAAGGGCTTCAACCGTTTTGCCAACCAGCACGCCGTACATAATCACTTCTGCGCCCGCGGGGAGATCTTGAGTGACAAACTTATGTTTGGCGGGAACATCCGAGGACAGCACGTAGTCTTTTGCGTGAAAGGTGATGCGCTCGCCCTTCCGCAGGTCTGTGAGGGCCACGAGAACGTTGTCGCGCGGGTCCAGCTGCAAGACCTGGCTTTGCGTTGTTCCGTAACCTGGCATCTCGACTTTGCCCTTAGCAACTCGTTGGCCTTGGGTTTTTCAAAAAAGCAGCTCCCCTCGCTTCGCCTGCCTGCGGCAAGCCGGCTCGGGATAACAAGTAAGAGCGTTTTTCGACAAGGTCTTGAGTTTTTTGCCTGCTCATTCTAACCGCGGGGCCTTGCCCGAACCAGAGGCACTCTGAGAAGCATAACTTGCCGCCGCGGCGTCAACTTGGTGCGCCGCAGACACGGTTTGTCAGAGTTCCAATCCCTTCAATCGTAACGCTGACTTCATCGCCGTCTTTTATCCACAACGGCGGAACCTGGGCCATGCCCACGCCGCTTGGAGTACCGGTGAAAATGAGCGTGCCGGGGAGAAGAGTCGTGCTTTGGCTGAGGAAAGCGATCAGGGCGGGCACGTCGTGGATCATGTCGCG
>QHYL01000302.1 GCA_003224105.1 Acidobacteriota bacterium
CCTGAAAAGCGAATCGTGCGGTTGTATGGGCAACAAAACTTTTTGAATAATTCTTCAAGAGCACAGGCCACAGCGACGCAAGTGAACACAGCCGCCGGCGAAGGCTATGACGAACTCTCACGCCAGGCAGCCGAAGCACAGCAAGCTGGAAACGCGTCGAAAGCAATAGAGACCTACCAAAAAGCCCTGCAGCTCCGCCCGGAGTGGGACGACGGCCGTTGGAATCTGGCGATGCTCTGCTTTTCGACGGCGCGCTATCCCGAAGCGATCGCTTCCCTCAAGATCTTCTTAGAACGAAAGCCTGCTTTCGGAACGGCTTGGGCGGTCATGGGCCTGAGTGAGTTTGAAACTCGCGATTTCAAGAACGCTCTCATTCATCTGGAGCGTGGCGAAGAACTAGGCTTCGGCGGTTCCGCAGGGTCGGTGCGCGTCGCGAGATTGCGGCTCGCAACGCTTCTCAATCTGGATGGCCAGTTTGAAAGAGCCATGCAAACGCTGGCTCCGGAAACGGCTTCGAGTCCCCTCGATAAGGAAGTTCAATTGGTCCTCGGAGTGGCCTTGCTTCGCAGGCGGTTGCTGCCGGAGCAAATCGAGCCCGCGAAGAACTCGCTTATCGAAACTGCGGGCGAAGTCGCCGCACTCCTCCAGAACAGCAAGTACGACCTGGCGTTTACCAAATTTGAGCTGATTCTCAAAGAATATCCCGGAATACCTTTTCTTCATTACGCGTTCGGAACCGCTCTTCTTGCGCTTTCCCGCTACGACGAAGCGGAAAAACAGATTCGCGAAGAATTGAAAATTTCGCCTCAGAGCGAGTTGCCTTATCTGCGATTGGCGTCCTTGGCCTTGAAACGCCGGCAACCCGCGGAGGCGCTCCCCCTCGCGCAACGGGCCGCACAAATTGCGGCGGACTCGACTGAAGCGCACTACCTCTGGGGACGCGCTTCCTTCGACCTTGGACAGAACGAGACAGCCGTTCGCGAACTCGAATCCGCCAGCCGGCTTTCACCCGGAAGCCCGGAAGTGCACTTCAATCTCGCCAAAGCCTATGTCCGCGCCAAGCTCCCGGAAAAAGCCGAGGAAGAACGCACCATTTTTGCGCACCTCAACGCTCTTGCAGAACAACAAAGAAGCAAGACCGGAAATCAGGCTTACGGCGCTCACAATGCAGCAGACGTCGGTCCAAACCGGACTGAAAGCGCAAAACCGACTCCGCAGCACCCTTGAAGTTCGCCTCCCGCGTCAGGTCTCACCTTGAAGAATTGACGGGCATTACCCTTCCATGAGAACTATAGACTGGATTCCTTCCATGACGCGCGCTAGCTCAACTGGCAGGCAATTTCCCCCCGCAGTGCCAATGCTTATTCTTTCGACTTTTTTCATGGCGCTCATACCTGCTTTTGTGCACGCGCAACTCTCCACGGATGACCACCTCGCCGAACCTGGTTGGTGGCCGCGTCGCAAGCCTGCAAACCTGAAACAGTTTGCAGGCAATGCGGCCTGCGCGAAATGTCATTCACGCATCACAGCTTCCCAAGAAGCTACGCCAATGGCTCGCACCCTCATGCCGGCCGCCGATGCGGAAGTGCTCCATGGGCGAACTGATCTGGCTTTCCGGAATGGAAAGTACCTCTACCAAATCAAGCCCAACAAAGGTGCGCCTCAACTCATAGTTACAGACGGTGCTCGCAGCATCATCGCGGATTTGGTCTGGGCCTTTGGAACGGGCAAGCTGGGGCAGTCTTATCTTTTTCTGCAGGACGGCGCTTACCGCGAAAGCCGCGTGACGTATTTCAGTTCGCTGCAGAACCTGCACTTTACCCCGACACGCGCACTGCTTTCCCCTCGCGACCTTGAAGAAGCCACGTCTCGTCCTGTGGATAACTCCGAGCTTTTGCGCTGCTTCTCCTGCCACAGCCTCGGAGCGAACCTCGGCGCACAACTTGATACGAGCAAAGCCGCTTTGGGCGTGACTTGCGAAGCCTGTCACGGACCGGGTCTAAAGCACATGCAGGCGATGGAAGCCAGTCAACTGCAGCAAGGAATCGGGGACGAAGAAGGCCGGCAATTGATTTTCAACCCTGGGAGTTTGAGCCCGGGAGATTCTGTCGATTTTTGCGGGTCCTGCCATGGCACTTGGTGGGATGTAAAACTGACTCACATGGCGGGCATCGCGAACGTTCGCGCACAGGCTTATCGTCTGTTGAGCAGCCGATGCTGGGGAAGCGGAGATGTACGACTTACTTGCATTGCATGCCACAATCCCCACGAGCCGCTCTCTAAAGAAACCAGCAACTTCGATTCAAAGTGCCTGGCGTGCCACGTCAACTCGCCCACTGCCAAGCCGGAGAAAGATCATCCCGGAGCCGCATGCCCAGTTGCAACCAAAGACTGCATCACCTGCCACATGCCAAAGATTGAAATCCCCGACATGCACACGGCGTTCGCAGACCACCTCATTAGAGTGGTGCGTCCGGGCGCGCCGATCCCTAACTAGGCAACCTCTGCCCCGCGGTTATGGCGTGACCACCAACTGCTTCCCGGAGTAGCTCACCACTTTGTCTGGCTTGCTCTCGGCAGTCACTCCAGCGCCGTGACCTTTGCCAACAAATACAATGTGAAAACGCCGCTCGGTCAACATTCCCGGAAAAGCCCCTTTCCGTTCGCCAATGGTCAACGTTTGCTTCGCATCGTCCCAGTGAAACGGAATCGTCGCATACACTCCCTTTTCATAGTTGTAGCCGTCGTTTTCATCTTCGTAGAGGGTGAAATTTCCTTCCGCTCCGCGATAGATGCGCAATTCAATAGGGTCCTCCGGTTTCTCAGTGGACCATTCCTTTTCTGGCCCCATCGGCACAATGGAACCAGCGCGCACAAACAAGGGAAGCTTATCGATGGGGGCTGCTGCGTCCATCATCAGCGGTCCGTCCACAGAACTGCCAGTCCAAAAGTCGTACCACTTCGCTTTGGGCAAATACACTTGGCGCGAACTGACGATTGGATCGGTTACAGGACTCACCAGTAAGGCTGGCCCAAACATAAATTGGTCCCCGATCGTCGCGGAGTGCTCATCCGTGCGGAAATCCATGATCAATCCGCGCATCGGCGTATAGCCCTGGCTCGTCGTCATCCAAGCGAGGGAATAGATGTACGGAAGCAAGCGATAGCGTAGCGTGTCGTAGCTCGTCAGGATCTTCTGCGCTTCGGGGCCATAGGACCACAATTCGTTCTGGTTCGTGGAGCGCGTTCCGTGCACGCGAAGAATCGGATTGAACGTTCCGAACTGAAACCAGCGGATGAACAATTCGCGATATTCCGGGTCGTCCGGATTGCCGGAGACAAATCCGCCGATGTCCGTCGTCCAATACGGCAGCCCGGAAATAGAATAGTTCAGTCCCGCAGGAACCTGCTTCTTGAAGAATATCCAGTCGGAGTTTATGTCTCCGGACCAAGCCGCAGCGGCATTGCGTTGCGTCCCGGCAAACGCGGAGCGAGAAAGGATAAACACGCGCTTCTTATCCGATTCGCCGCGTTGCCCCTGATAGACGCCTTGTGTGGTCATCAGCGGAAACGCATTCGCGTATCTCGCACCGTTCCCGAGATACGTTTTGTTGGTCACCAGAATATTTGTCTCGCGATCCTCGGTCTCCGGCTCGGTTGTGTCCAGCCACCAGGCATCAACGCCAATTTTGAAAAGCGCCTGATCCATCAAATTCCAATAGTATTTTCGCGCGTCGGGATTAAACGCATCATACAAAGCCATCCGCGGAGGATGAAAGGACTGCACTTTTGTCCTATCAATGAAAAATCCGCGCTGGTCCATGTCGTCGTAGGTTTTCGATCCGGGACGAAAGTAAGGCCACACCGAAATCATCAAGTGAAAATTGTTCTTGTGAAGATCGTCCACCATTCCGGGAGGATCGGGATAGCGCGACTTATCGAACACAGGCTCGCCCATGGTGTACCACCAGAACCAGTCCTGCACGATGTTGTCGGCGGGAATACGGAACTCGCGGTATTTGTGCGCAACTCCAAGCAACTCTTCCTGTGTGTTGTATTTGTTTTTGCACTGCCAGAAACCGTAGGCCCACTTGCCGTAAAGCGGAGCCGGGCCGGTTAGCTCGCGGTATCCGGCAATGATGCGGTCAAATTCCGGCCCGTAAAGAAAGTAATAGTCCATCTCATCGGCCACCTCCGAGCTGAGATAAAGCGCGCTGAGAAACCGGTTGTTGAAGCGGCTCCGCGAGGCGTTGTTCCAGAAGATTCCATACCCGTTGCTGGACAGAAAGAAAGGTATGCCAATGTTGGTGTTGTCTTGCGAAATGTCCACTGCTTCACCACGATAGTTCCACACGCCCGCCTGGTGCTGCCCGAGACCATAAAAAGATTCATGCGAACCCCAGAGTTTCGAGAAAAGCTCTGCATGGTAGGTCTGCTCCCGGTTCACAACCACAGGCGTCATGGTGACTTCGGTTTGCTGGAACAAGGTCTTGCCCGCGCCATCCTGAAACGTGACGCTGCTATCCTTGCGCGAGATGACGGCTTTGATTTGCGCTGTGTTCAGCACGACGCTCTCACCGGAAGACTGCATCTCCCATTTCGTGGCGGGCCAACTGCTCTTGATCACGACAAGATCAGGATGAACCGGGACCGATTTCCCAGGCGAATAGCGCACTCGGATAATCGAGTCGGAGCACACCTGAAGACGCAAATCGCCTTTTTGCAGAGTAAACCGCGCTCCGTCTGGCTCTTTTTGCACGCTGACAACCGGATTCAAGGGATTCCATTGCGCGGCAGCTACGCTTGGGAAACAAAGAATAAGAAACAGGAGCGGGAGGATCAAGTGGCGAGACCACAAGGTTGGTTTGACCCGACGAGCGGCAAGCGCGTACACAATCATGTTCATCCACTCCTCTTCCCCATGATTTGCACAGGGTTTACCGGAGAGAGTGTACCTTCTATCAGCCCTTTTGGGTGAAAGCCCCAGTCGTAAGGAAGGAACGACATTGGGCAACTGAAACAAAGCCGACAATGCTTTGTTCCAGGGCCGTGGTCAGCGCAGCTCCTGTTGCTTCCCTGTTCGTGCGGACTCGCGCGCAGCATCCAGGATTTCCATGACCTGCACATTCAGTTTCATGGAAAGTGGATCTTCGATCGGCTTGTTGTTTCGAATGCAGTCCACAAAGTACGAGATCGGGTTGCTTGTCGCTTTCGGCGCAGGATCGAGTGCAATACGCTCGCCTTCCA
>QHYL01000303.1 GCA_003224105.1 Acidobacteriota bacterium
AGATTGCAGCCGCAGCATACGACGCCGATGTCGATGGTGCGGTCGCCGCCGGCAGCAGTGCTGGATATGATCTGCTCATCCGCAACGGTCACATCATCGATGGCGCAGGGAATCCTTGGTTTGCCGGAGATGTCGCCGTGACCGGCGATCGCATCGCGGCGGTTGGCGATTTGCATGACGCACACGCCAAGCGTGAAATCGATGCGCAAGGCCGCATCGTCGCTCCGGGATTTATTGACATGCTGGGCCAGTCGGAAATGTCTTTGCTGCTCGACAATCGCTCGCTGAGCAAACTCTCTCAAGGCATTACGACGGAAATCACCGGTGAAGGCGGCTCCATCGCGCCGCAAAATGAAAAGACGATTGCGCCAATGAAGCCGTTTCTGGATCACTACAAGCTCACGATTGACTGGACCACGCTCGACGGCTACTTCAAGCGCCTGGAAAAACAAGGCACGCCCCTCAACATTGGCACTTATGTCGGCTCGGCGCAGATTCGTGAAGCCGTGATTGGCGACGACGACCGCGCCCCCACCCCCGCCGATCTCGATCAAATGAAAGCGCTCGTGGAACAAGCCATGAAGGATGGCGCGCTTGGCGTTTCCAGCGCGCTGATTTATCCGCCCAATATCTATGCGAAGACCGACGAGCTCATCGCGCTCGCGCAAGTCGCTTCCAAGTACGACGGCATCTACGCTACGCACATGCGCAGCGAAGGCGCTTCGGAAATGCAGGCGCTTGCGGAAGCCATTCGCATTGGCCGGGAGGCGCATCTCCCCGTTGAAGTTTTTCACCTTAAGGTGAGCGGCAAGCCACGCTGGGGCAGCATGAAGGCCGTTACAGCCAACATTCAAAACGCGCGCGACTCTGGCCTCGACATTGCCGCCGACATGTATCCTTATCCCGCCGGCGCAACAGCGCTCGCGTCCGCTCTCCCTCCCTGGGTCGCGGATGGTGGTCCCCTGAAATTGCTTGAGCGCTTGAAAGATCCCGCCACCCGCGCGCGCATCAAAAAGGAACTTGCCTGATGGACTTCGTTCTTGCCGACTCGGCGCAAACCGGAGCTATTTATTTCATGGCCAGCGAAGAGGACTTGCGGACAGGCTTGAGCCAACCATGGACGAGCATCGGCCTAGATGCCAATGAAATGTCCCTCGACGGTCCCACCTACGAAGCTCACGCCCACCCCCGCACTATGGGCTCGATGCCGCGTTTTCTCGGGCATTACGTCCGCGATGGACATCTCCTACCCCTGGAAACCGCGATCCGCAAAATCACTTCCCTTCCCGCACAACGCGAACATCTGGAAGGCCGCGGCCTTCTGAAGCCCGGTTATTTTGCCGATATCACCATCTTCGATCCGGCAACCATCATTGACCATGCCACTTTCACGAAGCCGGATCAGTTGTCGGAGGGCATTGATTTCACGATCGTCAACGGTCAAGTGGAATACGATCACGGCAAACTCACCGGCGCCACCGCGGGCAAAGTTCTGCGCGGACGCGGCTGGCACGCGTCTGCAAATTAAGAATCTTCTTATACTGCCGCGTGAAGGTAGTTACTTGGGTAGGTCAAAATCTGGCGCGGCAGAGTCCAGCGCTGAACTCGTAAGTCATTTCCACGAATCCGTGCTTTCCGTGGTAGCGCAGCACAATTTTGTGTCCCGGCTCGATTCTGGCGCGCGTTTTGATCAGAGAATCTGAGAGTTCCACCCAGGCGCCCGTCACCTGATAGTTTCCTTCCCAACCGCGCAGCTCAAATTTCCCGTCATTCTTGAGAATCAGCGGCGCCGCATTGCACGCCATCACTTTGCCCTTCATCTTGGCTTGAACGCACTGATAGCGCCCGGAAACATTCGCGCCTTGCGCGGGGCTTGCGGGAGTCAGCACGAGCAAAAGGGCCGCGACCGGCAGAAAACGCACAAAGCTTCGAGCGACTCGAACGGATCCCATGGGAATCTCCAAGTCCAGGTCGCTTGGCTGCGGGGCGGCGCACCCTGGCCAGAAGTACAGGTGCAATTCTCCCGCCAAGGGGCCACAGCCTAACCCCTTTACATACAATGACTTATGCGTCTTGACGGGGCCGATCCTGGGTCGGATGGTACCTCTCTTCCCCTTCAAGGCTCACGGAGGGAACTCTTTTGCGCAAGCCTCTTCGGCAGGCGGCGCCACTTTTATGGCAATGCGGCCACGGCCTGACCGTCTTTTCGCGGATCCGAGGCGCCGTAATTCACGCCCGCGGCAAAATCGCGCATTACCGCTTGTCCGCCACCCACGAAGCTTGCAAACATGCCCTTCAATTCGATCTTGTGCCCTTTGGCCGCCAACTCGTCCCGCACCTTTTGCGAAAATCGGTTTTCCATCCCCACATCGCAGCCGCCAAAAGAGTGCTTGCTGAACCGCGGCGCCTCCAGCGCTGCCTGAATGTTCATCTTGAAATCAGCGAGGTTGGCTATGAACTGCGCGTGTGCCTGCGATTGGTTCCATCCGCCCATGATTCCGAACGCCACGCGCGTATCGCCTTTCTGAGCAAACGCGGGAATAATGGTGTGCAGCGGCCGCTTTCTTCCTGCCAGGGCGTTGGGCGACGCAGCGTCAAGCGAAAAGAGCCCGCCGCGATCATGCAGCGCAAAACCGGTTCCAGCCGCCACGATTCCCGATCCAAACGATTCGTAATTGCTTTGAATGAGCGACACCATGTTTCCTTCGCGGTCCACGGCGCTCAGATACGTCGTGTCGTTTCCAGCAGGGATTTCTCCCGCGGACGCTTCGCAGTTCGCACGGTCCGCATCAATTTGTTTCGCCCTCTGCCCTGCCCACTCTTTCGACAATAGCGTGGCCACCGGCAGTTTCTGCTTTCGCGGATCGCCTATGTACTTCAGCAAATCCGCGTACGCCAGTTTCTTTGCTTCAATCATCGCGTGGAGCGCATTGGTCGAGCCGAATCCCCAGTCTTTCTGTCCCAGGGGAAACGTCTCCATGATGTTCAGCATTTCCAGCGCAGCCAGGCCTTGCACATTGGGCGGCAGCTCGTAAACGGTCCAGTCGCGATACGTGGTCGAAATGGGCTCGACAAATTCACTGGAGAATTCCGCGAGATCGGCGGCTACCATTGGCCCGCCATGCCGCTTCATGGACTCCAGAACTTTAGCCGTAATTTCTCCTTTATAAAATGCATCCCGGCCATGCCTCGCAATCTGGTCGAGCGACCATGCCAGGTCCGGATTGCGAAACACTTCGCCGACCTTCGGGGCGTGATCGTTTGGCAAATATGTCTTCGTGGCAGCGTCGTCCGTGCGCAGATAATCGACCGACGCGGCCCAATACGCCGCAGTCCATTCCGGCACGGGGAAACCATCCTGCGCCGTTCGTATCGCGGCATCCAAGTCTTCCCCCAACTTCTTTCGGCCAAATTTGTCCGCAAGCTTTTGCCATCCATCCACCGCGCCGGGAACGGTGATGGCGTTCGCGCCCTGTTGCGGCATACTGCGAATTCCCTGCTTTTGTAGATACTCGATGGTCAATCCTTTGGGAGCCCAGCCGCTGGCGTTCAATCCGTAAAGCTTGTTGGCTTTGGCGTCATACACGATGGCGAACAAATCGCCTCCGATGCCGTTCATCATCGGCTCGACCACGCCCATCATGGCGTTCGTGGCGATGGCCGCGTCCACAGCATTTCCGCCATGCTCGAGGATTTGAGCGCCCGCCTGCGCCGCCAGGGGCGATTCCGCGGCGACGATCCCGTTGCGCGAAATTACCATCGAGCGCGTCTGGCTGCGGTCCTGCGCGTAACTATTTCCAATGAACGCGGCGTAAGCCCCTAAAAGAAATATCCATCCGCGAGAAATTCGCACGACATTGTCCTTCCCAATTTCTTCAAGGATTCCGAAAATCGCCCCTCAAGGCATCTTTACCATGATGTTCGGGATGTTCTTCTCCCGCAGCATAGCATTGAAGGCTGTCACGTCTTTGCTGACAACCTCTTGATACTCCTGCTGGAATTGGTCGCCCTGTTTTTTGAGCTCCTCTCCCACGGCCACTTGCTGCGTGGTGGGCGCAAAATCGGAGGACTCTGCTTGGTCGGCTAGATAGGTAATCTTGCTTGCCAGCATGGGCGGCCAGCGAACGTCATCCTGCCCTCTTCCCGTCGCCTTGAGCTGCAGGACTTTGCCTTCCGTCGCGATCAGTTTCTCCGCCAAATCGTCAGCGGCCTTGCGGATGGTTTTTCCCGTATCGTCCGTTCCCAGTTGTTTTTCCAGGGCTTCCAGTTGCGCTCGAATGGACTCGATTTGATTCACGCTTGCGGCGATAGCGTTCATTTCATCGCGCAAGCCGGAGAGGAATTGCGTTTGCGTCTGAATGTCGCTTTCTGTTCCGCCGGAATGCGGGTCCTTCAGCACGTTCAGTTTTTGCGTGAGTTTCTGTTCGCCCGCCGTGAGCGTCACGGTGTAAGTGCCGGGGGGCACAAGCAGTTCAATGCGTCCCGCGCCCGACGGCCTGCGCCACCCTTCTGGTCCAGGCTTTACGTCGGGAGCGTACAGCGGACTCGTCCTCAACCTCATTTCCGTGCTCGGCTCGGACCTGAGGTTCCACCACACGCGGTTGATGCCGGGCTTCACCTCGCACGCAGGACCGCCTTCGTCTTCCTCGCCACCTCCGCTGGGACCGCCCGGTCCTGCCGGCCTGCGCGCACGTTCTTCCGTCGCGGCGCGGCACTCGATTTCGCGCACGGTTTTTCCGCTGGAGTCGCTGATGGTCAGTTTGACGCGCTCTTTTTCGCCCAGTTTCGACTTTAGATAAAAATTGATCGGCGCGCCGTAAGGCGGATTGTGTCCTGCCGTGGGGTCGTACGAAACGGAGGCAGGCTGCGCGACAGGCCGGAAGCGGTAGACATCGCGTGGCGCGAACAAATGCGCGCTGGATGTCAGAATCTCCGGCGTCACCTGCTCGAGCGCAGTAATGTCATCCAAAATCCAAAAGCCACGCCCGTATGTTGCCAAGGCCAGGTCGTGAAAGCGCTCCTGCACCGCAATCCAATACACGGGAGCATGCGGCAGCCCGCTTTGCAGCGGCTGCCAGGTTTTGCCATCGTCGAACGAAATGTACAGGCCATTCTCTGTTCCCAGGTAAAGCTGCCCTTTGCGCACGGGATCCTCGCGAATGCAATGCGCGTAGCTCAACATGCTGTGCGGAATGCCGTTCGTGATCTGCGTCCACGTTTTCCCGTAATCCGCGGTCTTATAGGCGAACGGATCACGATTGTTCATCTGATGGAAATCCACAGAGATGTATGCCGTTCCCGCGTCGTAGCGCGAAGCTTCGATATTGCTCACCGTTCCCCAATCCGGGAGATTCGGAATGTTTTTTGTGACGTTGGTCCAGTTCTTCCCGCCATCGCGCGTGATTTGCACGTACCCGTCATTGGTACCTGCCCAAATCAAGCCGGCTTCTTTGGGCGATTCGGCGATTGCAAACACCGTTCCCGCATATTCCACGCCAATATTGTCCGGAGTGAGCCCGCCCGAGATTCCCATGCGGCTCTTGTCGTTGCGCGTCAAGTCCGGGCTGATGACTTGCCAACTATTGCCGCCGTCGGTGGTGACGTGCACAAACTGGCTGCCGACATAGACTTTGTTGTGGTCGTGCGGTGAAATCGTTACCGGAAACTCCCAGTTGAACCGGTATTTCACTTCCGCTGCGGTGGCTCCGGAAACATCCTCCGGCCACACTTCCACTTCACGCGCCTGATGGTTTTTTTCATCGAAACGCGCCACAGCGCCACCAACGCTGCCCGAGCCGGTTCCCGTGGACCAGATGATGCTGTTGTCCACCGGGTCCGGCGTCGCGAAGCCGCTTTCGCTTCCGGCTACGGGATGCCACACGCTGCGTGAAATCTGCGCTCCGCCGAAACCGCCAAATTGCAGGCTATTGCTCGGCCCGCGATACGAAGGACCATCCTGCTTGTTTCCGTAAACGAAATACGGAATCTGATCGTCCAGCGTCACGTGATAAATCTGCGCGATAGGCAGTTGAATGCGGTCCCAGGTGTGCCCGCGATTCACGGAAATGCTCACGCCGCCATCATTCACCACCGCCATGCGATCGCCATTGGTGGGATCGATCCACATTTCGTGATTGTCGCCGCCGGGAACGGCAGGCATGGCCGTCAAAGTGTGACCGCCATCGAGAGTCCTCGAAAAGGCAGATGTAAAGAAATAAACTTCATTCTCGTTGTCCGGGGAGACCTCCTCGCGCGTGTAGTAGTGCGTGCGCCCGCGAATCTGCCGGTCCGAATTGACCAGTTGCCAGTTCTCCCCGCCGTCATCCGAGCGCCACAATTGTCCGGTTTGTGTGGGCTTGCCATCCATTGGCGCGCCGTCGCCCGTCTCGATCAGTGCGTAAACGCGATTTGAATCCTTCGGCGCCACGCGCACCGCAATTCTGCCTATCGGCGCGTGAGGCAGGCCGTGCCCTTCCAGCCGCTTCCACGTCACTCCGCCGTCAGTGGACTTGAACAGCCCGCTACCGGGACCACCGCTCTTTCTCCCGTAGGTATGAATCTCCAATTGCCACATTCCCGCAAATAATGTCCGCGAATTGTTGGGATCCATGCCCATGTCCGAGCAGCCGGTGTTTTCATCAACAAACAGAACCTTTTCCCAATTCCTCCCGCCGTCAGTGGTGCGAAAGACGCCCCGTTCCGGCTGCGGCCCGTAGGCGTGTCCCAGCGCGCACGCCAGCACAATGTCCGGGTTGTGAGGATCGATCACGACGTTCCCAATGCGTCCGGTTTTCTCCAGGCCCATCAGCTTCCACGTCTTCCCCGCGTCCATGGATTTGTAAATCCCGCTTCCAACCGAAATGTGGCTTCGGATAAACGATTCGCCGGTTCCCGCCCAAACAATGTTCGGATCCCTCGCGGCGATCGCTAAGGATCCAATCGAAGACGCGGGTTGCTCGTCAAAGATAGGATCCCAGTGGATGCCGCCGTCCGTGGATTTGAAAATTCCTCCAGACGCCGCGCCCACGTAGTACACGTTGGGATTTCCGGGGATTCCCACAACAGCGGTGGCGCGATTTCCCACCGGCCCGATGTACCGGAATTTCATTTCGTTGTACACATCGGGGCTGATTTGCGCCTGCTGCGCGCGCGACAGAGCTCCCACGCAGAGAATTGCCGCTACACTCAAGAAAAGGCCAAAGCACACTCGCTTCTTCATGGCGAAACCTCACTCGCTCAAATTTTTGCCTGGAATTGCGCGGATAATACTTGCTGCGCCAGTTGCGGTCAATAGGGGCAAATACGGCGTTTGGCTTTTTTGCCCTTAACAGCCTAAAATTCAGTGAACGCGAGCCGTTCTTCGGAAACCGCTCCCTGGCACGCGAGACATGTATTAAGCGCTAAGAGCTCAATTTGCCCGAACATCACGCCGCTGCCGCGCACTCAAAGCCGATCGCTCCCCGCGATCCGTCCTTCTATTCTCAGGTCAACGCGGTTGTAAACGGCCGTCATTCCGACCCTTTCGCTTTTCTCGGGCCACATCCTGTAGACGGCGGCTGCGCGGTGCGCTTCTTCCTCCCGTGGGCCGAGGAAGCCCGCATCTATCTGCAACAGCCCACATCAGACAATGTCTCGGTTCCAGCGCCCAAGATTGTCGAAGCCTCGAAATTGCGTTACGAAGGCTTTTTTGAGGCCATCTTGCCGCCGGGCGAAACCAACGCCCCGGCGCCCTCTGCCTACAAGATCCGTTGCCGCAACTACTACGGCGAGTCTTTCGACACTTACGACCC
>QHYL01000418.1 GCA_003224105.1 Acidobacteriota bacterium
GGGGACCTTTGTCGCTGGCGGCGATGTTGGATTCGACGTTTTTGCGTTTACGCATCCCCGGGATGGTGGTGTGCACATCGGGATTGTTCAAGATGAAGCGGAGAGCCATTTCAGCCATGGTCATGCCATCGGCCAAAAGCGGCTTGAGAGCATCGGCTCGCGCGACACTGGCTTTGAGATTCTCGGGAACGAAATAAGTGCTGCGCCAATCGCTTTTGGGCCACGAACTCTGAAGCGTCAGTGTGCCGGTAAGAGAGCCCTCGTCGAACGGTACGCGGGCGATGACGGCGACATCCTTTTCGCGGCACGCGGGAAAGAGTTCGTCCTCGGGATTCTGATCGAAAATGTTGTAAATGACCTGAACGGCGTCAATCCGGCCGGTACGGACGGCCCGGATGCCGTTTGCGGGCTCCCAGCGGTTGAGGCTGAGGCCCACGGCGCGGACCTTTCCGCTGCCCCGCAGCTCTTCGATGGCGCGCGACATACGCTCATCGTCAAGCCAGCCGTCTTCCCAGGTGTGAAGCTGAATGAGGTCGAGCGTTTCCACGCCGAGATTCTTGAGGCTCTTGTCCACGTACTCGAAGATGTAGTCGGGAGGGTAGCTGTCGTCGAGCGAGTATTCGGGCCGGGAGGGCCAGCGGCGGTTTTTCGGCGGGACCTTGGTGGCGACGTAAAGATTTTTGTCGGGGCCTCCGGCTAAGGAATTGTTTTTGTTCGCGCGCAGAGTTTTTCCGAGTAACTGCTCGCTGTGGCCGTCACCGTAGGCCCAGGCGGTATCGAAGAAATTGCAGCCGAGATCGACGGCGCGCTGCAGCGCGTCAAGCGACCCCTTGTCGTCGGAGCCGGTCCAGCCGCCCATGCCCCACATACCATAGCCGATTTCGCTGACGTTCCATCCCGTGCGGCCGAAGCGGCGGTAGCGCATTATTGGAGTCCTTTCGGCTTTTCTCGCATCCTATTATAGCTTGGGGTGTGCATCGGGCGGCGCGTACAGGGATGGTATGAGGAAGGGACCAAGGCCATGAATAGGAAACGATTCTGTTTGTTGGTGCTGCTGTGCGCTACGGCCGCGGCGTTTTCCGCGAAAGCAAGAGGCAATGCCGCAGACGAAATCAAGCGGCTGGCGGCGTTGATGGAATGGAAGCCGGGAACCATCGTGGCGGATATCGGAGCGGGGGACGGAATCTACTCGTTTGCTGCCGTGGAGCACGTGGGCGCGATGGGAAAAGTGTACGCAACCGAAATTGACACCAAAAAGCTGGAAGAGCTGAAGACTGAAGTTACAAGGCGGAAGTTGCAAAATGTGGTCGTCGTGGAAAGCAAAGAAGCGGACACGAACCTGCCGACGGCCTGCTGCGACGCGATTTTCCTGCGCCGTGTGTACCACCATCTGACAAAACCGGTTGAGTTCGACGCCAACCTGGTGCGGTCGCTGAAGCCAGGAGGGCGCCTGGCGATTATTGACTTCCCCGCACGCTCGGGCCTGGAACCTGTCGAAGGCGTTCCCGCGAACCGCGGTGGCCACGGCATTCCGCAAAAAGTTGTGATCGAGGAGCTTACCGCAGCGGGTCTGCAAATGGAAAAGGCCGTGAACGACTGGCCTGAAAATGATTACTGCGTCCTGTTCGTGAAAAAGTGAGGAATGGATCTTGTGCGAAGCCTGGAGCGATCTGGCACCGCACGATTATTCCGCGTCGCTGGCGTGTCAGCGAGCAGCACCAGCCTTGCGGATGTAGATGCTACCGTTGAAATTGGTGAATTGCATTTCAGGGCCGCCGCCGCCAATAGTCCCGTGGACGGCCTTGTCAATCTTGACAACGTATTTGCCGCCATCCTTCCGGCCATCCTCGACGGTTTGCTGTGGCGCGGAAGCCTGAACCTGTACATCGAAATCGCTAAAGATTTCTCCACGATCGGACTTGAGGCTGAGGTTAGCCTTCAAATCGGCGGGAAAGGTCACGTCAATGTCGCCGTTCAAAGAGCTGAAGGCCATGGGTTTTTGATTGACTCGGGTGAAAGAGGCCAGCAACCGTCCGTTAAGCGCATGCGCGACGGCGCTGCCGGAAACATTGTTCAAGGTGACAGAGCCGTTCACGTCGTTGACGTCCAATTCACCGTCCACGCCGGTGACGACGATGTTGCCGTCATTCACGGCGCTTAGCTTGAGGGAGGTGTGAACCGGAACGGAAATCGTGAGGTCGATGGGGCGCGCAAAGGAATCGGTGCCGATATGCACCTCGTTGTTTTCCGCTTCGACAGAAAGGCCGGTGGAAGAAACAACGATGCGCTTCATGTTGTTGGACTCGGAGCGTCCTGATTCGCGGTCGCGGTTACGGGCGCGCGCTTCGACGATGACCTCCTTGCCGTCATACGCCTTAACAGTGATACCGCCGTTAACCAGGCTGGCTTTCACCAAGGCGGGCCGCGAGGGATCGGTGAGTGTGACGGCGACTCGGTCCGGGCCCGATTGTTCTTGCGTCTGCGCGCGAGCGGACACAGCGGAAGGCGCAACGCACGAGATGAAAGCTACAACAAGAGATGGGAACCGCTGAGCTTGGTTATTCATGGTTTTCAAGAATGCGAATGTCTCCATTTAGATTTTCAACTTTGATTTCCGGCCCGCCGGAATTGATGCGCACACCGGTATAGCGATCCGCGTGAAAAACGACTTTGGCACCATGATGTTCTTCCTGAACGGCGCGCACCGGCAAAGCGGTCACCGGAAAATCGCTGTAGATGCTTCCGTTGAAGGTCTTGAAGCGGAAATCGGCGGCCAGGCCTTGCGCGAAACGCAGCTCCACGTTGCCGTTGATGGTGTGGAAGTCGGAATTTTCACGAGGATTCTGGCGGAAAGAAATTTTGACAGGGCCATTGACGGTGTGCGCGTTTCCCGAGCCGGCGATGTTGCTCATTTCGACGTCGCCATTGACGTTGCCTACGAGGAATTTCCCGTTGACGTCGCGCACCACGACACGGCCTTCATTCACAGTCTTGACTCTGATGTCGATATCGCGTGGGACGCGAATCTGAAAATCCATTTTGACGACGTAGCCTTCGAATTCCCGGTGGCCGCAGCCGTCATCGCAATGACAGCGGAAAGGACCGTTCACGTAAAGCTTCAAGGAGCCTTGTTGCTCACTGATATCGAGCGCGACTTCCTTGCGAGATTGCTCGAGCTTGTCTTTCGATTCTGCGCGGGTGGATTTATTGACGGTGAGTTCCACTTGGTCGGAATTTGTGCCTACGACTTCGATGGAACCCCAGAGGTTGTCGACTTCCAACAACCTGTGCGCAGCGCCTGCCATCGAGAAGGACTTCTGGATCGTCTCCTGAGCCTGCACCGGCAGATCGCCATCGGAACCCCCAAAAGGTAGCGGCAGTGGGGACGGCAGATGTAGATCCAGTGGAACTGCCGCGGAGATTCCTATTTCCGGATGCGGGGTAGGCATCGGGTTTGCGTACTGCGCCGTCGCGGCCATGGGAAACAAGCCGCCGAGTGCCAGCATCGTAAAGAATCGCGCGTTTCGCATGGTTCTCCTCTTCAATTCAATTTGCTGATGGCCCAGTCAGCGCGCTGGCGCACGGCGGGGTTAAGATCCTGGGACTGACGGAGTTTTTCCAAATGAGGCTTGGCTTCCCGGTCGTGCCATTCCACGAGTTGATCGATCAGCGCCACTTGCACCAGCGGGGATTGCTGTTCCTGCAGGGCGTTCACCACGCTGTTGCGCACTTGCGGCTGCGTAGAGTGGCGGCTTAGAGCATCGAGCGCGGCCAGGCGTACGTCCACGCTCGGGTCGTAACGCAACGTGTGAAGGAGCGCGGAAAGCACCTGGGGATTGAGCTGCTGTTCGCGTGTGCTCCAGCTCACGCCCTCGAGCCGCGCGCTAGCCGATTGCTGCTGGAGCATGGACAGCACAACCAATTGCTTGGTGCTGGCAAGTTCTTTTTGTATTTCAGCTATGTCCGGTGAAAGGGGCTTGGGGCCAGCCATGCGAAAGCCAGCGAAAACGCCGATGACGAGCAGCGCAGCGCTCCAGGCTGCAGCGCCGAAGGGCGAACGAAGCCAATGGAAGAAGTTCCAAGAGGACGGGCGTTTTTTCCAAGAAGGGCCGCTCGCGGGCTCATTCGAACGACCGGCCTGATACGCCTGCAGCATGGCTTCGAAGCGGACACGAGACATGGGACTTGGCTGTTCGACGGGAAGCAGCGAAAGCTTCCTCCAAACGGCAACTTCTTCGGAGCAGTCCACGCACTGCTGGAGGTGGGCTTCAACGGTGTGATGCTGATCGGGGCTGAGGCCCCCTTGCAGGTAGTCCGGCAAAAGTTCGGAAATTTGTTCACACTTCATGGCGACCTCCTCGGGGAGGAAGATTTTCTGGGGCTGCAGCGTTGGCCTGCTTCAGCGTTGCCTCTGTGAGTTGATGAAAGGATTTCCGCAGCTCCTGCAGGGCACGGTGGATGCGCGTGCGAACGGTGTTGAGTTCGCAGCCCAGGAGTTTGGCAATCTCCTCGTACTTCAATTCCTGAAAGCGGCAGAGCAGCAGAATTTCTCGTTTGTCTTCCGGCAACTGGAGGAGCGCGCGATGCAGGAGCTCCGCTTCCTGGTGCTCCTGCGCGGAATCTGTCGGAACGACAGGAGGAAGCATCTCCGGCTCGAAGGCTCGCTCACGGGGAAACTTGCGAAAATGATCGATGCGCGCGTTGCGGGCAATCTGGTAAACCCAGGCGCGGAAGGGCGTTCCGGGGCGGTAACTCTGGCGGTATTTCAAAATGCGAAGGAAGACCTCCTGGACGAGGTCTTCGCTGAGCGTGCGGTCGCCCGTCAGCTTCGAATAAAAGTTGAAGAGAGGCGTTTGGTAGCGGTCAAACAACACGCCTAGCATTTCGCCTGCGCCATCGCGCACTTGGAGCATCAGATCCTCGTCCCGTGCCAAAGTCATCGCCGAAATTATGGTCCTAAACGGCCGAACTTGCCCTTGCAAAGATGAATACCGGGGGGCCGGGAAAAGGTTCCACCGAGACCGAGCGATTAAATGCGGGCTAAGGATCAAACCAGCCTGCAACAGCGTGTTCCCGGTGTGCCGCCCGCACGCATAGACGTCTCCCACGCGGGGAATTCGTACCATTTCGTGAGGCCGCTGGTGCTCGACGAAGAAACCAGGGTCACGGTCACTTACAAATCGCCCTGAATTCCGCGGTTCCTAATTGCCCGACCAAGGTGGTGTGACGCCCGTCATGCGCGCGTAGGCAACAAGTTGGCCCATGTGCTCATTGGCGTGGACAATGATGCGCAAATACATGCCATCCACGTTAGTGTCGCGATCGTAGATGTGGACCTTGCGCTGAAGGTCCTGCGGCGTGACCGCCAAGTGAGCTTGCCTGACGGTTTCGAGTGAGCGCTTGAGCCAACTAAGGACTTCGGTTTTTGACGTGACCGACTTGTCCATGCCTTCTTTCAGGTCTGCCGGCTTCTTGGGACCGGTGAAGGCCAACAGACCAAAATTGGCAATGGCGATGTGCATGTAGACTTCGCTGGTGGAGCGCACTCCCGGCGCGGGACGCCAGGTGAATTTTTCCTCGGGCGTGGCTTCCGCAAGCGCGATCAACTGGCTTGAGACGTGGCGCCATTCTCCGTCAAAACCTTGCCAGAGTCCTTCGGGAGCAGATTGTGCGCGTAGGGGGCGCACGGTGAAACCTAACAAAAGAAGGATGAAAAACACCTTTCTCACGGCTCTTCTCCTTTTTCAGATTCTTCCCCAATCCGCGGGCTTGTGGTTGTAACCAAGAAAGAAGGAATTCTATTCCTTTAGCGTAATTTGAGGCGCTTTTTCGTGGAATCGTTTCTCTTTACGTGCCCAGAAGATTTGGCTGAAGACGCGAATAGCCCTGTTCGTTGGCCCACAGGGTGTGCGGGATGGCCGCGAGGTCGTCGACGAGAGGAATGGCGTTGCCGTCCTTGGTCAGATCAATCGTGCGCAGATAAAACTTGCAGGTGTCACAGGCCTCGACGCGAATATGCGGAGAATCCTCGGCGATATACACCGGCAGTTTGTCTTCCGCTTCCTCGCCGCACGTCGGGCACAGGATTCGGCGAAACTCCCACTCCTGCAAACAGAACGAGCAGAGCAAAAACCTCTTGCCGCCATCTCCCTCGGGGTGCAGTACGCCCAGCAGCGGGCGTGATCCGCACAAAGGGCACAAGCGCGGCGTCGTCACCTGCGGGGCGCGTGGGACTTGCGCCGCGCGAAACTCCGCGTACGGTTGCAAGAACCCGCGCGGAAGGAATTGCGCGAACGCGCCGACCTGCTGGTCATACACGCCGGCGTAGCTCCAGTACGCTTCCAGGCCGGCGATCCAGGAATCCGAGGGGAGCAGCGCGAACTGCCGCGCGGATTCCGCAAGCGCCGGAGGAGCATGATTCTCGATGACCGAAAGGTAGCTGCGAAAATGTGGCAGAAGCACCGTGAAGTCGAGTTCGTCGCGGAGCTCCCTTGAAGAAAGGCTGCTCAGCTTCGCTTGATGAGCGGCCACAATATTAGCGCGAAGCAGCTTTTGAAACGAGGCGACGTGCTTGTAGAACTCGAGGAATTCCGTGGCTGCGGAATGCGGCGAACTCAGGCGTTCAGCGCGGTGAATGCGCGCATCGTATTCCGCTTGCCCGGTTTGGGCCGGCTTCATTTGCGCGGCGAGGAAGACTCGCCAACGATTTCTTTATACCACGCGGGGTGATAGCGCTTGGCAAACGCAATGGAGACGTCTCCGCGGATGACCGAACCAAAAGCGCCGCGCTCGGCAAAGAGTCCCATATAGAGGTGAATCATGAAAAGACCCATGGTGAACAGCGCTGCGGACGCGTGAATAAGTACGGAGATGCGCATAGCAATGAGGGAATGCCATGCGAAGTATTGGGGAGACCACATGATGATGCCGCTCAAGAGGAGCAACAGGCTGCTCCAGAAAAATCCCCAGAAAAGGAATTTCTGGCCGGCGTTGTAGCGCCCGGCGGGCGGCATCTTGTCATCCTGATTCGTGCTGTAGTATTTCACCGCTTTCCACCACTTGCGGTCGTCGTCGGTGTATTTCATTTGCCGCGCCCACATCACGTACATGTTCCACACGGACGCGAAAAAGAGCAGACCGGCCCATGGATGCAACATTCTGGATACTTGCGCGCCTCCGAGCGCCGCTGCAAGCCAGAAAAGCCAGGGCGACCAGAACGCCAAACCCGTTGAGAGCAAATAAATGTAAGCAGCCGCCGCGACCCAGTGCGTCAGGCGCTCGCGCAGGTTGTAGCGGAGGACGTGTCCGTGAGGAATACTCTGTTCCGAGGGACTCACGACTTTCCTCCTCCCGGCTTTGCCGCCAAGTCTTCTTCTTCGCGAGCTTTCGGGCCGTAACGCAAATAGTGCACAAACAGCCCGACCAAGCCGCCGATCATGGCCACGTTGCCGAGCCACTTCAGCGGGCCTTTCCACAATTTCACACTCAGGGGAACGTGCGGGTTTTTCGGCAAGCCGCCGTAAAGTTCGGGGTTCGTAGCGTCGTGCAAGACATAAACCACACCGGTGCCGCCGACGCCGGGAGGATCGTACACCCCGGCTTTCGGGAAATTCGAGTGATCTCGGAGCTGTTTCGCACGTTTTCCCGCGAGATCTAGCATGTCGTCCTTCGAACCGAAATGCAGGCAGCCCGTGGGACACGACTTGATGCATGCCGGCTCAAGTCCTTCGCTAACGCGATCGGTGCAGAGGGTGCACTTAAATACCCGATGCGTCTTTGGATTCATTTTCGGAATGTCGAACGGGCAGCCCGTGATGCAGTAGCCGCAGCCGATGCAGTTGGCCTGCTGGAAATCGACGATGCCGTTGGTGTACTGCACAATCGCGCCATCGGCAGGACACGCCGCAAGGCAGCCCGGCTCCGCGCAGTGCATGCACTGATTCTTGCGCATCAGCCACATCAGAGAGCCGTCTTCGCGCTCATGCTCGTTGAAGAGAATCAGGTTCCAGTAATTCCAACGCGTCTCCGGCATCGTTTGGTAGGTGTTGTCGAAGACGGTTTCGCCGAAAGGAAGATCGTTCCACTCCATGCAGGCGACTTCGCAGGCCTTGCAGCCGATGCAGGTGGTGGTGTCAATGAGTTTGCAGACGGTGTATTCGCGCTGGGTGTCTTCGCCGGGCACGCTGCCGGCATGTCCCGAAATTTTTTGAACGCGTAGTGTCGCTTGGCTCATGGCTCGGCTCCTACGCTTTCTCGAGTTTCACAAGGAAGCCCTTGAACTCGGGCGTCCATGCGTTGGGATCAATGACCGTCGGTGACAAAATGTTGGCCGCGGTCTTTGCGGTTTTCCCTTCATCCTCGGCGATTCCGCGGTAACCCCAGTGAATCGGGACGCCGATTTGATACGTTTTCCTCCCGTCGATGGTCATGGCTTTGATGCGCTTGGTGACCATGGCCTTGGCGACGTAGTTTCCCCGCGCGCTGGTGACTTTGACCTTTTCGCCGCCGCGCAGGCCCATGTCGTTCGCAAGCTCCGCGGGAATTTCCACGAACGGCTCGGGAACGAGCTGCACGTTCATGGGATTGTTCTTGGTCCAGTAGTGGTAATGCTCGGTCAGGCGGTAGGTGGTGCAGACAATGTTGTAATCCTTCGAGGTGCCGTACTTGTCCGAATCGGTCTTGAATTTCTTCACGATGGGGTTGTTGGACTGCTGCGGATGCAGAGGATTTTCGATGGGGCTTTCGATCGGCTCGTAATGTTCCGGGAACGGCCCATCAGCAACGGCGCCGATCGGGACAAACAAACGTCCCACACCTTCAGGATTCATGATAAACGGGCCCATGTGGTCTTTCGGCTTCGAGTCAGCCTTGAAGTCCGGCACATCGTTGCCAGCCCACTTTTGCGTCGCTTCGTTCCACCACACTTGCTTGCGTGAGGGGTCCCAGGGCTTGCCTTCGAGGTCGCAGGAAGCGCGGTTGTACATCACGCGGCGGTTGGCGGGCCAGGAAAAGGCCCAGTTGGGATAGATACCCAGGCCGGAGGGGTCTTCCGTGCCGCGGCGTGCCATCATATTTCCGGCTTCGGTGAAGGAACCCGAATACAGCCAGTTCCCGGACGAAGTCGTGCCGTCGTCTTTTAGCCAGGCATAGCCGGGAAGCTGTTGGCCCGCTTTGATCTCCTGTTTGGTGACGGGATCCTGTATATCCGCAAGCGCCTTGCCATTGATTTCTTTCGCCACTTCGGCCAGCGCAGGGTTCTGTGGATTTGTATAGCTCCACGTGGCATGCAAAATCGCATCCGGAAACTTTCCGCCTTCTTTCTGGTACAGCTCGCGAACTTTCAGAAAGATTCGAGCCAGAATTTCTTGATCCACCTTTGCGTCGCCCGGCGGAGGCAAGGCGGCGTTCTTCCACTGCAGCCAGCGCGCGGAGTTGACGAATGCGCCGTCTTTCTCCGCAAAGCCCGCGCACGGCAGACGATAGACAGTGGTCTGGATTCTCTTCATTTCGTCTTGCGTGATTCCGGGAGACTTCCAGAACTCGCTGGTCTCGTCAGGATAAATTTCGCCGACGACCAGCCAATCCGCTTTCTTCAGCGCTTCGATGTTTTTGTTCGAGTCGGGACCGATGGCCACGCCATTCATGCCGAAGGCGAAGAGACCCTTGACGCTGCCGCGGTACATGTCGTCCCAGATGTACGCCCAGGAATAATTGCGGTCCACTTTTGGCAAATAGTGGAAGGCCCAGTCATTTTGTTTGGTGGCCGCGTCCCCATACATGGCCTTCATAAAGCTGACCGCGAATTTTGGCGTGTTCGACCAATAGTTCCACGAATCCCAAATGTGGGGTTTCGCGGACTTCGGAGTGATGCGCTCCAGGTAGGCCTTGAAACCGGTGTCGGTGGGTACCGGGACTTTCAGATAGCCGGGAAGGATTTCGAAGATTCCGGCCATGTCCGTGGCGCCTTGAATATTGGAGTGGCCGCGCAACGCGTTGACGCCACCTCCCGAGCGCCCGACGTTGCCAAGAAGCAGCTGCAGCATTGCTGCGGTGCGAATGGTCTGTGTTCCTGACGTGTGCTGCGTCCAGCCTACCGCATAAATAATCGTAGCGACCTTCTTGGTGTCGCCGTCCTTGCGAATGGAAGTGAAGAGATCTGCAGCCTTGAGGAACTGATCCTTAGGCACTCCCGTGATGCGCTCGACCATCTCCGGCGTGTACCGGGAGTATTGCTTCCGTAGCAGTTGAAAGACGCAGTTTGGGTGCTGCAGAGTCAGGTCGTAGGCCACATTTTCGGGCAAATGCGGCGGCGAAGGTTTGCCGTCTTTGACGGGCGCGGGTTTGGCTGGCGCATGAGTTCCGCCGCCGTGTTTGCCGCTTAGGTCGCCGCCTTCTTCATAATTCCAGGTGGACTTGTCGTACGTTTGCGTTGCGGCATCGAACCCGGAATAGAGCCCGTCTTCGGGCAGCTTGAATCCGTCCTTCACCACGAACGCGGCGTTTGTGTAGTTCAGAAGGTAGTCCTTGGCGATGCGATTGCTTTCGATCGCGTAACGAATGAGGCCGCCAAGAAAAGCAATATCGGATCCCGCGCGAATCTGGCAGAACAAATCGGCAACCGAAGCCGTTCGCGTGAACCGCGGATCAACCACGATCATCTTGGCGTTGCGCGTGCGTTTGGCCTCAACGGGCCACTTGAATCCACAGGGATGATTCTCCGCAGGGTTCCCGCCCATGATCAACATCATGTCCGTGTTTTTGATGTCGATCCACCCATTGGTCATCGCGCCCCGGCCGAACGTTGGTCCCAAACTTGAGACCGTGGGGCCGTGTCAAACCCTGGCCTGGTTTTCTAAGTACACGACCCCCAGGGAACGCATGGTCTTAACAACCAGGTAGTTGAACTCGTTGGTGTCGGTGCAGCCGCCGGTAAAGGCAATGGACTCCAGGCGGTTCACGGTGTGACCGGCGGCATCTTTCTCGATAAAGGTCTCGTCGCGGGTCTTTTTCACTTTCTGTGCGATTTCGCCAATCGCGTCGTCCCAGGAAATATCTTCCCAGTCGGTTCCCCCGGGGCGGCGCACTTGCGGTTTCAGCAAACGCCGCTCGTTCAGGATGTCCTGCTCGAGCGATGCTCCCTTGGGGCAAAGCGTACCGCGATTGATGGGGTGATCCGGATCGCCTTCGACATGAACGACTTGCGGCGTGACGTTTTTTGCGCGGTCGCCGATGGTGTAAATGATAACGCCGCAACTCACCGAGCAGTAGGGACACGTCGAGCGGGTTTCGTTGGCGCGAGCGATCTTCAACGTGCGCAATTGCGCGTACGCCGGCTTCAAATCGAAGCCAAACAACGCAGCCGCGGCTCCGCCAACGGTCGTGAGTTTCAGGAAATCCCGGCGGGTAGGGTTCATATGAGACCACCGTCCGCAGGAAGTTAAGGTAGGGAATTGCGCCTGCGGATACTCCTTCATAAAACGCAGCGCGCCGACTGTCAAGTCTTCATTTCATTTTTCGGGAGGCTATTGCGCCCTTGCGGAGGCTAGGCCCTTACGTTTCAACGGCTTCCACTCACGGTCGCCCCGCAGGTACTGCCAAAGGCCCTGCAAGCGCCAGATCATGTGCAATTGCCGGTAAGGAAAATGCTCGAAGAAGCAGTAACTCACAAGCCGGACGACGTCTTTCCAGTCGTTGTAACGTTTGTAAGTGACTTCCTCTTGCAGCACCGAGCCGATGGAAATCACCGTGGCGAAAGCGTATCCAAAGATCATGAATTGCAGAAAGAATTCCCGGCTGAGAACGCCTAGCGATGCTGCGAGAATAATGGTTGTGATGCCAACGATCTCCATAATCGGCGCAAGTAGTTCAAAGAGCCACAAATAGGGAAGCGCAAAACAGCCGATTCTGCCGTAACGCGGGCGAAAGAGCATGTCGCGGTTGGGCCACAGCACGTCCAGCAAGCCTTTCTGCCAGCGTGCACGCTGTCGTCCGAGCGAGCGGAGATCCGAAGGAACTTCCGTCCAGCACATGGGGTCGGGCACAAAGCGGATTTGGTAATCGACTCCCTTTTCGCGCAAGTGGCGGTGCATACGCGCCACCACGTCCATGTCTTCTCCAATGGAGCTGGCCCGGTAACCGCCAACCGCGCGAACCAGATCAGTCCGAAACAGCCCGAACGCGCCGGAAATGATCGTAAGCATGTTTCCCTGGGCCCAGGCCTCACGGCCAATTAGAAACGCCCTCAGGTATTCGATGACTTGGATGGCTTCGATGCTCTTGCGCGGCAGGCGCACACGGCGCAATTGCCCGTTCTTGATTTCCGAACCATTTAATACTCGAATGATCCCGCCAACGGCCACCACACGCTTGGGATCTTCCAGGATAGGTACCATGATGCGAAGAAGGGCGTCCCGTTCCAGGACCGAGTCCGAATCGACAATGCATATGTACGGCGAAGTTGCGGCGTTCAATCCCGCGTTGACCGCGTCGGCCTTGCTTCCGCCGGCGTCTTTGTCCACCACCAGCAGTCTCGAGTCGACGTCGCTTCGGTACAAGCCGCGAATCGAGGCGCTCTTGACTTCCGCAACGTACACCGCGCGCACGGCCCTCAGCCGAAACTCGTCACGCATTTCTTCGAACGTGCGGTCTCGCGATCCATCGTTGACCACAATGATTTCCAGTTGCGGGTAATCCAGTTCCAGGAGGTTTCGTATGGCTACCCGGATGGACGCCTCTTCGTTGTGCGCGGGCGCAATGATGGTGATCGGTGGAGTCATCGGCGCGTCTTTGTACCAGCTCAGCCGATGGCTTTCCAGCCTGCGCTGGTGCCTCGCGCTCGTTTTCAGCGCGATGATCAACATCGCGAGATAAGTCAAATTCGTGGCCAGGTAATACCAAAAGAGCGTCTGGTTCGAGATTTCCAGCAGGCGAATCATGGCCGTGACTCTTGTTGAGTCGCCACTGCTTCCGCGGACTCCGGCTCCTCGGGAGGTAGCGAGCCTGTTTGCAGCACGGCCTGTAAGCGCTGCAATTCGTCTTCAACCATGTTGCTGTTTTGCAGCTGCAGCTCGAATTTTTCGCGCAAGGCGGCATTCTCGATAGCGGTCAGATAGGCGTGCAGTCCGTAGCGATCCCGCATATGAATGACTTGCTGAAAGATCGAAACCATGACCGCCCTGAATTGCACCAGCGCTTCCGCCGCCCGCAGCCGCACCAGGCGGTTCGAATCGGTCAGCCCTTTCAGCAGCGTGGGAATCGCTCGGGGATCGGCAAGAGTTCCTATCCCGATAATCGCGCGCAGCCGGACAAACCAAGTTCGGTCCTCCGCCAACTCACTGAGCGCGTCAAAAGCCACTCCTGTATCCGCATGGGACATCGCGCGAGCCGCGGCTGCCCGCAATTCTTCGCGTTCATCCCCTACGAACTGCAGCAATTCCAATCCCAGTGCGGGAGTCGCGACTTCGCCTAGCACCCGCCCCAGAATTTCCCGCAATGGCCCTTCGGCTTGTTTCACGTAGGGCAGAAGCAACTGGGGACGTTCCGCGCAGCATTGAATCAGCGCGCTTTGCAGCGGCAACGCCGGAACGGTCAACCCCGATTCACCGACCCATGCCAAGATCTCTTGCGCAGCTTGGGGGCATGCCGTCCGCCCCAGCCCGCGCAGCGCCGCAAGCCGTATTTCGAGATGACCATCCCGCAGCGCTTCGGCAAGCGCGGGCACTCCTTCCGGTGCGCGGGTTCTGCCCAACGCCACCAGCGCGCGCATGCGCCTCCAACCTTTTAAGTGCTGCGCCTCGAAAATCCGCTTTTCGATAAGCCCGCTGACGCGCATGAATTTCAGCAGGCGGGCGGATTCCTCCGGCCCTGCAGCTTCGAATGCGTCCAGCGCCATGGCTTCGACGATGCGGCGGTCAAATGCTTTTTTCCGCCATCTGTCATAAGACATCCTTCCAGTGATAAGTGCGTCCCATTCCTGGCGCAGTTCGAAAACGCGTTTATCGCGCCTGGCGAAGAATCTTTTGCGATAAGTCCGGCGAATAAAAATAAATGCAAGGAGCAAACCATCCGCCACGATGGCGGCAATGATGGCCTTGAACACAAACGCGGCCGGGCCCAGCCTCCAAAGCTTTTCAAAAATGGATCCCATAGCTCAATCCAAAACTGGTGTCGGTCCGGTTTTGCGTGCGCTTCTGATAGCCTGCAAATCCCGTCATGTCCTGGCGGTCCGTAATCTGCAGCCGCAATCCGCCGCCGTAAGTTTGCGAAGCGAAGCTGCCGATTCGATCCACGATCGCGAAATTTTCCGTGCCGGCGCCGAAGGACACATTCCCGGAAAGCCGTGTGTCGCCCCAGTGTGCGAGGGGAAATCCAAGGCGTGCAATTCCCGAAGGCCGCCATTCCGCGTTCGTTCCTGAGAACGCGCTTCGTGAGCCGGTGCTTCCAAGCGTAAAGGTCCAGTTCTGGGGAAAGTAGACGAGGGTCGTACTCATTAAAGAAAGGATTCGCGCCGATTGATACCAATACCAGTGCTGTGCGTAGCTGAATTCCACTCCACGAACGAAACCCGTTTCGCCGGTTTTCCATCCGTGGTCGAGGTCAAAAAAAGCTTCACTCTTGGGAATCACCGAGTTGTCGTGGCCGATGGCGCCGCCCACGGTAAGCACGCCCCACTTGGATTGACGCCGCGTGATGCTCCCAACAAACTTTCCTGCTTCGATTCCCGACCGTTGATAGAAATTTCCCGCAACGTACGTGGTCCAGTGCGAAGTCCATTGCGAAACACTTATCCATTCATCGCGAAAGCCGGCTGAGTAACTAAGCAGGTCGTTGTCCTGGCCCATCCGCAATTCGTGTTGCGCTCCGCTCCGCACGGAAACCAGGCCTTCGCGCGCCTCCGCGCTTCCCGGATCCAAATGCAGCGCCGATTGAAACTCCGCTTGCGCTTCTTTTCTTTGCCCTTCGGCTCGCAAAATTCGAGCGCGCGCTGCGTGAATGTCGGACCGTTTCGGATCCAGTTCTTCTGCCGTGCTGATAGCCTGCTGACCTTCGGAGAGTTTTCCCTCGCGTAAATAAACGCTTGCGAGTCCCATCCAATTGTCCGCATCCGTGCGCGAGACTCTGAGGATCTCGAGATATTCCTTCTCAGCTTCCGGCAGTTTTCCGGACCAGGCCAGCACGCGCGCCCGCCACGCACGCACGTCCATGTCCTGTGGGGCGCACGCAATTTGTTGCTCGACCACCCGCATGGCGGAGTCCCAGTCCTTGGCTTCTGCATATTTTCGTACTTGCGATTGCCAGTCCGTAGCTTGGTTCTGTGCGCGCGAAGCAGGAACGCAAACCAGCGCGGCGGCGCTCAGAAGGACCAGAGCAAGCCCGCCCACCTTTGCTCTCCGAGCAAAAGAGCCGCGCGCGCCATAAAAAGCAGGTCTTGGACACACCACGATGCTGATATCGGTGCAATACGTACTCCATCCCCGGTCTCAAGGTTGAACCCAAGTTCCAAAATAAGACCTTTAGTATGTATAGCTTACGATTGCTTGATTTCGGAAGATCGAGCGACCTAAGGACGCGACCGATTCGAGCTTGAAAAACCGCCCCATTTTGGCACATGGCAGGTCCCAAAAGAGTTTGCAATTTTTCTTGTCAGTCAAAGTTTTCGGAGATCGTTCTTGCAAGAGACCGGCTTGTCAAAACGTGTTTGTGAAAGCCATTTTCGCCTGCGAGGGGCTCCCCATGGACCGCGCTGCCGCCTCTGTAAGCAATGATGCAGTGAACCCTCACCCCCCGGTCCTCTGGGTGGATTCCTTTCATCTTCTGCTCATCAAAATTTAGGCAATCGCGTACAATGTCTCAGCAGTTCCCTAGTGCCTTCATTGGCGCTTTTCTTCGCCGGTTTCGCCATGCTGACTCGTGCTAAGAAAAGGACTTTCCGAGCTAAAATGCATGTGTCCTAAGACAGGCGGAACGCATCTGTAATTTTAGCCCCGCGCTATTCGTAGAACCAGATGGAGCGCCGCCTTGAGCAACTACGGAGATTCTTTGGCAATGCCTGTGGATTCGTCAAAGCCCGATCTTGGGTCCCTGCGTATTCATGATGGCCAGCGCGCGAAGTCTGGCATGGGCAAGCGCGTGGTTTACGCCTCGATTCCTGTCCTTATCTTTGGCGCCATTGTCGCCACGGCGTTTGCCTTGCGGAGTCAGAAGCCCGTCGTCGAGGTCGCCATGGCCGCCAAGCCGGATAGCGAGGGTCCCCAGACGGCATTGAACGCCAGCGGGTACGTTACCCCTCGCCGCCGAGCCACGATCGCGGCCAAGATTACTGGGCGCGTAACCGGCGTTTACTTTGACGAGGGAACGCGCGTGAAACAGGGACAGCTCCTCGCCACGCTCGACGATTCCGATTACAAGCGCGCTCTTGATTCCGCCAAAGCAGACCGCGACGCCTCGCAAGCGTCCATTGCGGATTTCCAGGTTCAGCTCCGTAATGCGGAAATTCAATTGAAGCGCGCCCAGGAGTTGCGAGACTCCGGCATCCAGACGCAGGAGGCCCTCGACAACGCCCGCACCGCAGCCGACAGCCTGCGTGCCAAAATCGCGCTTACTAAGGAACAAGTGGCCGCCGCTCAGTCGCGCATTGCGGTGGCGCAGCAATCTGTGGACAACTGCGTTATTCGCGCGCCTTTCCCGGGAATTGTCGTTTCCAAAGACGCGCAGGTGGGCGAGATGGTCTCCCCGATCTCGGCGGGCGGAGGATTCACTCGCACTGGCATCGCCACCATTGTGGACATGAAGTCCAACGAAATCGAAGTGGACGTCAACGAATCCTATATCGCGAGGGTAAAAGAAGGGCAGCTGGTGAAAGCCACGCTGGATGCTTTCCCCAATGATCCCTACGATGCGAAAGTCAGGACGGTGATTCCCACCGCCGATCGTCAAAAAGCAACTGTCAAGGTCCGCATTTCCTTCTTGAAGCTGGACGACAAAATCCTCCCCGATATGGGCGTAAAGGTTGCGTTCCTCGAGGAGGAAAAGCCCGTCGCGAAAGGCAAACAGAAAGGTCCGGAAGCAGTCGCTTTCATTCCCAAGAGCGCCGTGCGCTCGGACTCCAGTGCTTCTTTCGTGTACTTGCTTCACGATGGGAAAGTGGAGCGTCGCGCCGTAAGCCTGGGTACGGATCGGGGAACCGAAGTTGCCGTTCTCGCGGGCGTGACTCCCGGCGATTCCGTCGTCGTCAAAGGTCCAGAGAGTTTGCATGATGGAGATAAGGTCGAAATCCGCCAATAGGAGAGAAGCATGGTCCGAGTGGATGGAAGCAGCAATTCGCAAAGCCTCATCCGTGTCCGCGGCCTGAACAAGACCTACAGCCGCGGCGGCGAGAAAATCCAGGTGCTCCAGGGACTCAACCTGGACGTGGACAAGGGCGACTTTGTCGCGTTCATGGGCCCCAGCGGCTCCGGCAAAACCACGCTGCTGAATCTTCTGGGCGGTCTGGATGTGCCTTCCGCGGGCAACATCACCGTGGATGGCGATGAAATCACCCATATGTCCGGCAGCAAACTCACCCAATGGCGCGCCCGCCACGTCGGCTTCATTTTTCAGATGTACAACTTGATTCCCGTTCTCACCGCGTATCAGAACGTCGAGCTGCCCCTCCTGCTTACTAAGCTTTCCGGTTCAGATCGCCGCAAGCACGTGGAAACCGCACTCGCGGTCGTGGGCCTCGCCGACCGCATGCATCATTACCCGCGCCAGCTTTCCGGAGGCCAAGAACAGCGCGTGACCATCGCCCGCGCCATTGTTTCCGACCCCACTTTCCTTCTCTGCGACGAACCGACTGGCGACCTCGACCGCAAAAGCGCGGACGAAATCATGGCGCTCATTGAGGAACTTGTCGGAAAGTACCACAAGACCGTTTTAATGGTCACGCACGACCCTGTCGTCGCCGCGCGCGCCCACACCACACTGCATCTTGAGAAAGGCGTCCTCGTCGAAGGTAAGACACCGCGCCAAAGCGTTCTTGCCGGAGGTGCGGCATGAAATTTCGCAGGCTGATTTTTGCCAATCTTTTTCGCAAGAAGGTTCGCCTGATTCTGACCGTGGGATCATTTGCGATCGCGCTCGTCCTCTTCACGTTCCTGGCCGTCGTAAGGAGCGCCTTCAATCGCGGCGTCGAAATCGCGGGCGCCGATCGGCTGGTAGTCGTCGACCGGGTTGGCCTGATGAACCTTATGCCCGTTTCCTACGCAGACAAAATCCGCGCAATTCCGGGCGTAAAGTATGTCACCCACGATCATTGGTTCGGTGGCGT
>QHYL01000419.1 GCA_003224105.1 Acidobacteriota bacterium
CGGCATCTATCACACCGAGAAAGCCGACGGCGACCAGGGTCAGTTCTGGCTCCAGTGGAAATATTTTGATGAGAATATCCCCAGCGTCATCAAGAGCACCGCAGGATGGTACATTATCAAGCTTGACAGCCCGGATGACGCGACTCGCGTCGCAAAAGCCATTGACGAGAAATTTGTCAACTCCCCTCATGAAACTAAAACAGAGACCGAGTCCGCCTTCGCTGGCTATTTCGCCAAGCAGTTCGGA
>QHYL01000304.1 GCA_003224105.1 Acidobacteriota bacterium
AAGTGCAGAGTGTAATCTGAACGCCCAGGAGAAGATCGCGAAGCGTGAAGCGATGAAAAACAAGTGTGCCTGCCCCGCCGCTCTTCATCACTTGGGCGGAATCCGTCGCCCAGACCTGCCGCATGGGAACCAAGCCCCACAACACTCCGCTTGCAATCGACAGCAGCAGGGCCACCAGGAACACTTTTGGATCGGGAGTGACGGTCACATGAATTGGAAATTCCGGAAACGGCTGCCAGCGCGTCAGAGCATTCAGCAAGGTGGTAGAAAAAAGTGTTCCCAAAGCGCCGCCGAGAACGGAGAGGAGGACCGCCTCGGCAAGCAGTTGACGGAGGACATTCCACCGGCTGGAACCAATGGCAAGGCGGATGGCGAGTTCGCGGCTGCGATCTGCGGTGCGCGCTGCAAAGAGGCTTGCGAGGTTCGCGCACGCCGCCAGCAACACCAGAAATGCGAGCAGCATAATGCCCGCCAAGAAGGATCTGGCCGGGTCACCGAACATGTCGCCCAGCAATCCGGGTTTTACCAGACGCGCGCTCAAGCCGTCATCTGCGGGATTCTGGCGCGCCAGTTCCTGTGCGATGGCGTTGAGATTATCGGTGGCTTGTTGCGGAGTGACGGCAGGCTTCAGCTTCCCCAGGACCCAGATATTGTGCATGCCACGGTTGGAAAGAAAGTTTGTGTCTTCAGGATCCGGGCTGTCGACGATGGGCATCCAGAAATCGAGCCACAAGAACAGGTCGGCTCCGTGAAAGCCGGCCTGGGCGACTCCGACGACCGTAAACGGATGCTTATTAATATCGACCGTAGCGCCAACGATGCGGGGATCAGAATCGAAATGTCTGCGCCAAAAATCATGACTCAGGACGATATAAGGAGCCGAGTTCAGCCCATGTTCATCGCTTGCATGAAAGAGCCTGCCATGCTCAGGCTGCACGCCCAGCATGTCAAAGTAATTCCCGGAGACCTTGTAGTACCAGCATTCGTAGGCAGCGTCTTTTGTGCTGAGGCCTGCCCTGTCGATCCGGTAAGCCGCCATATCGCTGAAGGTCGAATTCTTGGTCCGAAAATCCACGTAGTCGGGGTAGGACTGATTGTCGTACCCCTGTTGTTTGTGCACGACGTTGTAAAGGCCGTTGGGCCGCGGGACGTCGAGCGGGCGCAGAATCAACGCATTCAACACGCTGAACACGATGACGTTCGCGCCGATTCCGAGGATTAGAGTGATCAGGGCTGTGGCGCTGAATGCCGGCGACCGGCGCAACTGGCGCGCGGCGTAGCGCAAATCACGTCCGAACGCATCGAAAATCGTCGCCGCGTCCGCAGCGGTTATGCGTTCCCTCATCACAACCCGGCTCCCGAAACGAAGCAGAGCGTCGCGGCGAGCCTCCTCAGGAGACATCCCGGCAGCGATGTTATCGGCAATGCGCATCTCGACGTGCGATTGCATTTCCGCATCGATTTCCTGATGCAATTTCGAGCGGAAGAAAGTATTCACAATGCGGCGAAATATGGACATGGATTACCTCACGCATACCGTAGGATGGCGCGAATCCCTTTGACGAGCTGTTCGAAGCTCTTTTCCGCGCGCTGCAATTCTTTCTGCCCGGCGGGAGTCAGCCGGTAGAACTTGGCTTTGCGGTTTGTGTCCGTCGCTTTCCACTCGGAGCGAATCCATCCGCTCATCTCCATGCGGTGCAGAGCGGGATAGAGCGAGCCTTCCTCCACGGACAGCAGTGCATCGGAGGCTCTTTGGATGTGCAGGACAATTCCGTAGCCGTGCAGCTCTCCCAACTGCGAAAGAGTTTTCAAAACGAGGAGGTCGAGACTTCCCTGGAGGTCATTTCTTGCCATGCCAAGCACCCCTAGACAACTTGGTGTAGGGTGCAGGCTAGCCCTAGAAGTAGAGGTATGTCAATGAGAAAGTATTTGTATTTGTCTTAGGGGCATTCCCCTGAGACCGGTTGGCGGGCGGCGTTGAGCTAGTCCGAAGGCTAACGACTTAAGCCGCTCTCGTCCGGAATTTCCCTTTGCGCTTCGCTCGACCCGAAAAGCAAGACGCGAGGAGCACATTTTTCGTGCTCCTCGCCAGGATGAAATCTCTTGGAAGTTAGTTAGAGGTATGAAAGCGATTGGAGGCTGGAACTTACGAGCCGAGATTGTTCAGATCGTCTTTGGCTTGCTGTTCGGCGTTTTTCGTGGCGCCTTTGGCATCGGCTTCAGAGTTCATGGCGCGAATCGCCTTGTTCAAAGGCAGCGCTTTTTCTCCGTCGGCCACTTTGCATGCGGAAACATCAGCATTGGTATGCACACCGGTCATGGCAGCACTCATGCAGATAAAATTCAGCCCAAGGTTGTGGCTGGCGTGAAGCGCCGCGAGACACTCGTTGAGAGCGGTGAATGCCGAGCAGGCTTCCGTGGCGTTGGAACTTGCGGGTAGAAGCCCCTGCGCCTGCAGCTTGGGAGTGAGTTTCTTCTCGATGTCGGCGCGGCTGCCGTTCGCATCCGCGGCCTTCTTGTCTTTCTTCACCCATTTGATGGGATTCAGAGAATGAGAGCTAATCGAAGATGACTTCGCGGCCTCGGCAGCGCCTGCGCCGGCGGGCCCCTGCGCCGCAGCGTGCTGTGCATTAACGACGAGAAAAGCAGACAAACCCAGGGCTACGAGCGAGACCTTGAGAACATTTCCTTTCATGTTTACCTCGTCGAGGATTTTTTGAATGCGCGGAGAGGTATTCGCATTCGGCCTCACCTCCAGTAGGCCACGAGGCGAGAAAATGGCTGCGGTTCCGATCGAAAGTACTCCTCGAATCGGTCACGTTGTACGTCAGTACAGGTGGAGTGATTGGAAGTGGAAAGGCCGGAATCCGCAAGTTTACGGCGGTGCGAGAGAAGTAATTAAGATGCAGATCAGGACTTGGCTTTTAGAATGAGGCCGTAAAGCGTGAGTCCCAAACCGCCTAGGAAAAGCAGCGGGCACAGATAACTCACGACGGCGGGCTGAATGGCCACAGGAATCTCCAAGGGCTTCGCATATCCCGCAGCAAAGTAATAGATCACGCCCGCCAGCAACATGTACAGAAGCCCGCGGCGGGTTTGCCGGCCGCCGGCGCCGCCTGAAGTGCGGGACAGACGCACTTGCGGCTGCAGCGGCTGCATCTCGCGGCAAAAGGGACACTGGTTCAGGTGTGCGGCGATTCGTTTCCCGCAGAAGGCGCACTGCCGCATTTGCATAGTTTGATGTCCTATAGCGCTCATGAATCTGCCAAGAAAGGGGCCCTCTTTCAGGCTAAACGGAGGGGGTGCAAGGGTCAAGGCAAGGTGATGTACATGGCAACAGGGCCGCCAGAATTGCATCCAACGCAACACGGTTTCGCGGGCGGGTCGCTCTCTGCCGCCCTACGAGACGGCGCTCTAAAGTTCGCGGAGGGCGGTAGCTACAGGAAGCCGCGCGGCGCGGACGGCGGGGAAAAAGCCACCGAGGACCCCCATCACCAAAGCGAAAATTACACCTTCAGCCAGCAGTCCGGGAGTGATCTGGAAGGCGAAGGCAAGATTGGAGAAAGTCTGAAAATTGATGGTGCTGGTAGTTAAGCCGTTTAGTCGCAGAACGGCAAGGCACCCGAGAACGCCTCCCACGAATGAGATCAGCAGGGCTTCGAGAAGAAAAGAGAAAACGACCGCAGGACCGCCGAAACCGAGAGCACGCATGGTGGCAATTTCCTTACCGCGATCGGCGACGGCCGAGTACATGGTGTTGAGCGCACCAAACACGGCTCCGATGGCCATGATGAATGCCACGAAACGACCGAGAACAGTGATCATCGTAGTCATGGTTCTGGATTGCTTGGAGTAGTAGTCGATCTCGCGCATGACATCCACGTTAAGACGGGGATCGGTGGTTAGCGCATCCTTCAGCCCATTCAAAGCGTCCGGCGAAGTGAGGTGGACTGTAGCGGACTGAAAAAAAGTGTCGGGCCGGTCATAAGCGGCGGTAAGCAGATGCGAGTCGCCCCAGACTTCGGAATCAAAGGAGCTGCCACCGGCGTCGAAGACGCCCACGACTTGCCAGCGCATCTTGCCGAGGCTGATGGTGTTGCCAAGCGTCAAGCCGGAGTACGTCTTATTGGCGTTCTTCCCAACAGTCACTTCGCCAAGGCCGGGCTGAAACATACGTCCCTGAACAATTCTTACCTGCTTGCGAATCTCCAGCACATTGGGCGAAACGCCCCGAAGCTCCACATTCGCGTCCGTGCCCGTGGAGATCAGTGGAATAGGCGCCATGAGCACGGCTTCTGGGGTTACGAGGGGCCCATTGGGGCCCCGGGCAATGCCGGGAGCATCTTGAATGATCTTCACGGCATCGAGCCCAACTCCACTGGTCATTTCCGAGGTGGCGCCCGCGCGAACAATCAGGGCGTTGTCGGGGGAGCCTGACGAAACTAGCGTCGCTCTAAAACCGTTGGCGAGAGAAAGCATCGCAACAAAGACTCCCACGGTGCCTGCGATGCCCACCACCGCCACGATGGCTGAAGTCCATCGAGCTCTGACACTGCGAATGTTGTAAACAATGGGAATGGCCATGTTCAAACCCTCCGTAGCGCGTTTACGACACGCATGCGCATGGCGCTGATCCCGGGAAGCAAACCGCTAATCACGCCAACAAGAAGAGCGAAACCAAGGCCAAACGACAACATGGGCTTCGATAACAGCAAGGGCGGCAACATGCCCGTGAGCGCCGCGCCGATGCCTGGAATCATCACTAAGGCAAGGGTGAGACCGAGCACACCGCCAAAGAGTGCAATGGTCACCGACTCCGCCAGAACCAGGAAGAGCACCGAGCGATCCGAGACACCGATGGCTTTCAAGACCCCCAATTCGGCTGTGCGTTCGCGGACTGAGATGGCCATCGTGTTGCCCGTAACCAGAAGAAGCGTAAAGAAAACGACGCTGCCGATGGCCAGGATGAGGAATTCGATGTTTCCGAACTGCTTGGCGAAATAGCCAGCGAAGGCGGACTCGGTCTCTGTTTTAGTTTCATGAGGGGAGTTGACAAATTTCTCGTCAATGGCTTTTGCGACGCGGGTAGCGTCATCCGGACTGTCCAGCTTGATAATGTACCATCCCGCGGTGCTCTTGATGACGCTGGGAATATTCTCGTCAAAATATTTCCACTGGAGCCAGAACTGACCCTGGTCGCCGTCGGCTTTCTCGGTGTGATAGACGCCA